>NZ_JBFNXQ010000038.1:0-44113 GCF_041018925.1 Geodermatophilus maliterrae | reverse complement strand
CTGCCACGAGGTCAGGCGCAGGCGGTGGTCGTCCCGTGGGCGCCGGGCTCCACGGTGTGGCCGGGTGGACGGACCAGCTGCGCAGCTGTACGCCATCGCCACCGCGGACCGGCTGCTCCCCGCTGACGTGTTCGACGGCCTCTCGGCGGAGCGGTGGCGGACGCCCCGCCCCTGTGCCGGGTGGACGGTGCGCGAGGTCGCCGCCCACCTGGGGCCGGGGTTCGCGCTGCAGCGACGTGCGGTAGGTGTTCAGCATGCCCTTGCACCCGCAGGCAGCCGCCTTCCTCGAGCGCCGGCGACTGGCCGGCGTCCGCCCCGACCACCAGTTGACCGTCGCCGAGGCCCGGGCGGCGGCCGACGTGCCGCCGCGGGTCGTGGAGCCGGTGGCGCGGGTCGTGGACACCACGGTGCCCGGAACGGCCGGGCCGGTCCCGGTGCGGGTGCACACCCCCGCCGGGCGTCCGCTGGGCGTGGTGGTCTACCTGCACGGTGGCGGACACGTCACGGGCACGATCGACAGCTACGACGGCCTCACCCGCCGCCTGGCCAACCGGGTCCCGGCGACCGTGGTCTCGGTGGGCTACCGGCGCGCGCCCGAGCACCGCTGCCCCGCTGCTGTGGAGGACGCCGAAGCGGTCCACGGCTGGGCCACGGACCACGTCCGTGTCCTGGCGCCGGACAGCGGCGGGCGGGTCGCGGTCGCCGGGGACAGCGCCGGCGGGAACAACACCGCCGTGCTCGTCCGCCGGCTCCGCGACGCCGGGGCGCCACCACCTGCACTGCAGGTGCTCGTCTACCCGCCCGTGGACGCCGTCGCCTACCGCGACCGCAGCGCCCACCCCAGCTACACCGAGTGCGGGCGGGGCTTCGGCCTCCTCTACGAGGACGGGTTGTCCTACTGGGACCACTACCTCGGCCCGGACGGTGACCCCGCCTCGCCGGACGCCTCACCGATGCGTGCCGCGTCCCTGGCAGGGCTGCCGCCGGCCTACGTCCTCACCGTCCAGTACGACGTCCTCCGTGACGAGGGCGAGGCCTACGCCAGGGCGCTGGAGGCTGCCGGCGTGCCGGTGCAGCACCGGCGGTGGGACGGCCACCTGCACGGCTTCCTCGGCGACCCGGCCACCTTCAGCGACGCCGACCCCGCCCTCGAGGAGATCGCCGCCGCTCTGCGCGCCGCCCTCACCACCGACGCCCAGGCGACGGTGTCCCACTGACCGCTCCGGGCCGCCTGCGCGCGGGAGGCCGTGGGCAGGATGCCGGGGTGTCCGTGCACGAGGACCAGGTCGAGGTGACCGCCGGGACGGTTCGCGCGCTCGTCGCCGACCAGTTCCCCGAGTGGGCCGGGCTCGACGTCCGCGAGGTGCGGTCCGCCGCCACCGTCAACGCCGTCTTCCGGCTCGGGGACGACCTGGCCGCACGCTTCCCGCTGAGACGCGAGGATCCCGACCGGCTCCGCGCGCAGCTGGAGGCCGAGGCCGCCGCGGCACGCGAGCTGGCGCTCGTCTCGCCCGTCCCGACGCCCGTCCCCGTCGCCCTCGGGGAGCCCGGGCACGGCTGCCCGTCACCGTGGAGCGTCCAGACCTGGGTGCCCGGGCGCGACGCGACGGTCGAGGACCCGGCCAGGTCCTCCGGCTTCGCCCGGGACCTGGCCGCGCTCCTCACGCGGCTGAGGTCCGCGGACACGCGGGGACGACGCTTCGGTGGTGACGGCCGGGGTGGCGACCTGACGGACCACGACGGGTGGATGGAGGTCTGCTTCCGCAACAGCGAGGGCGTGCTCGACGTGGCACGTCTACGGCAGGTGTGGGCGGAGCTGCGGACACTGCCGGCGCCGGACCCGGACGTCATGTGCCACGGCGACCTCACGCCGCCGAACGTCCTGGTCGAGCACGGCCGACTCGTCGGGGTCCTCGACGGCGGCGGGTTCGCCGCTGCCGACCCGGCGCTCGACCTGGTCGCCGTCTGGCACCTCCTCGAGGACGAGCCACGGCAGCTGGTGCGCGAAGCACTGGGGTGCAGCGAGGTCCAGTGGCGACGCGGGATGGCCTGGGCCTTCGAGCAGTCGATGGGGCTCGTCTGGTACTACGCCGAGTCGAACCCGGTGATGAGCCGCTGGGGGCGACGGACCCTCGGCCGCCTCCTCGCCGGCTCGGACGGGTGAGTCGGCGGGGCGCCGTTCGGGAGGCGTTCCGGGGCCCGCCCCACGGCCGTTCCGGCAGGGGCGTGCCGACCGGCACGCCGACGACGCCGCCGGGCACGTGGTGCGCGCGCGGCCGTCCGGCCACCCGGGCTCCGCGCCGTCTTCCCTGCCGGGGACCATCAGGGCATGACCAGCGAGGTGGAGACGGCGACCGGCCCGGACCGGGGAGCGGCGCCCACGGGGACGGAGGAGGCGGTGACCACCTTCGCCGACCTCGGACTGCGCGCCGAGCTGCTGGCCGCGCTGACCCGGCTGGGCTACGAGGAGCCGACGCCGATCCAGCGCGAGGCGGTGCCGCCGATGGCCGCGGGCCGCGACCTGCTGGGCCAGGCCGCCACGGGCACCGGCAAGACGGCGGCCTACGCGCTGCCGGTGCTGCAGCGGCTGCCCGACGACCGGCCCGGCCGGGACCCGCTGGCGCTGGTGCTCGTGCCCACCCGCGAGCTGTGCATCCAGGTGTCGGAGGCGCTGCACCGCTACGGCCGCGACCTCGGCGCCCGGGTGGTGCCGGTCTACGGCGGGCAGCCGATCCCGCGGCAGCTGCGGGCGCTGGAGGCCGGCGTCGACGTCGTCGTCGCCACCCCCGGCCGGGCGCTGGACCTCGTGCAGCGCAACAGCCTGCGCCTGGGCGGGGTGGCCACCGTCGTGCTCGACGAGGCCGACGAGATGCTCGACATGGGCTTCGCCGAGGACCTCGAGGCGCTGCTCGACGAGGTGCCCGAGGAGCGGCAGACGGTGCTGTTCTCGGCCACCATGCCGAGCCGGCTGGACTCGATGGCCCGGCGGCACCTGCGCGACCCGCTGCGCATCCAGCTGGCCCGCGAGATGCCGGTGGAGGGCGAGGCCCCGCGGGTGCGCCAGACGGCGTTCGTCGTCGCCCGCGCCGCCAAGGCGGCGGCGCTGGGCCGGGTGCTCGACGTCGAGAGCCCGACGGCGGCCATCGTCTTCTGCCGGACCCGTGACGAGGTCGACGACCTCACCGAGACGCTCAACGCCCGCGGCTACCGCGCCGAGGCGCTGCACGGCGGGATGAGCCAGGAGCAGCGCGACCGGGTCATGGGCCGGCTGCGCGGCGGCACCGCCGAGCTGCTGGTGGCCACCGACGTCGCCGCCCGCGGCCTGGACGTCGAGCAGCTGACCCACGTCGTCAACTACGACGTCCCGGCCGCCGCCGAGACCTACGTGCACCGCATCGGCCGGGTGGGCCGCGCCGGGCGCGAGGGCGTGGCGATCACCCTGGTCGAGCCGCGGGCGCACCGGATGCTCAAGACGATCGAGCGGGTCACCGGCGCGCCGATCCACGTCGAGCGGGTGCCCACCGTCGCCGACCTGCGGGCCCGCCGGCTCGAGCTGACCCGCGCCGCGCTCCGGGAGAGCCTGCTCGGCGACGAGCTGGAGCGCTTCCGCGCCGTCGTCGACACGCTCACCGACGAGTTCGACGTCGTCGAGGTGGCGCTGGCCGCGGTCAAGCTCGCGCACGAGGCCACCACCGGCCCGGACGACGACGAGGAGATCCCCGAGGTCACCCTGCGACCCGAGCGGCCGCGGCGGGACGGCGACCGGGGCGATCGCGGGCAGGGCCGGGGTCCCCGGGAGCGCCGGTCCGGCGGCGGCGACACGGCCCGGCTGTTCATCGGCGCCGGCCGCAGCGCGGGGGTGCGCCCGGGCGACCTGGTCGGCGCGATCGCGGGGGAGACCGAGCTGCGCGGCCGTGACGTCGGTGCCATCGAGATCGCCGAGCGGTTCTCGCTGGTCGAGGTGCCCGAGGCCGCCGCCGAGGACGTCATCGCCGCGCTCAAGGCCACCACCGTCAAGGGGCGGAAGGTGACCGTCCGCCGGGAGCGTCCGCGTCCCTGACGGGACCGTGCGTCGCAGCCGGCGACGTCGCTGCCGCGTTCACCGATCGAGGGCCGGCAGGGCGGCCGCGAGCGAGGGGCCAGCCGCCATCGCGCGGTCGTCGTGGTCACCGGCCCGGCCGCGGACCAGGGTCAGGGCGAGGTCGGCGGGCACGGGATCCGTCCGGGGTCGTGGTCGGCCACGGGCCGGGCGAGGACGACGCGGTGCAGGCCGGGGCCGTCGTGGTCGGCGTGCACGGGGACGCCGTCCACGAGCAGGTCGCCGGGCTCGGCGCGGAACCCGAGCCGGGTGTGGAAGGCGATCGAGGCGGCGTTGCCCGGGCTCGTGACGCACCGGACCTCGCGGGCGCCACGCTCCGAGGCCACCGCGCCGAAGCGGGCGTGCAGCCACCGGCCCAGGCCGCCGCGCCGGACGGCAGGGTCGACGCCCAGGAAGTGCACGTGGGCCGTCCCGGGTCGCGCGGGCGAGAGGAAGCCGACCAGGAAGGCGACGAGGCGGCCGTCGGCGTCCTCGACCAGCGTGCTGGTGTCGGCGAAGTGCTCGAGGAAGAGCCGGGGCACGAGCAGCGCCCGCTCGCGGGACCCGGCCCCGCCGCCGAAGCCGCCCCACCACCTGTCGAGCACGGCCAGTACGCGCGGGTGGTCGCCCGCGTCGGGGGAGCGCACGGTCCAGCCGGGAGGCGGGCCGGGGGTCACCGGTAGCAGCACCGCCCGCAACGCGCAGGCCCGCACCGCGCTCACCGGAGCGCCCCGGCCGACAGCCACCTGGTGAAGGCCGGAGCGACGACCGCGGCCAGCCGCCGGTAGCCCGCTGCCGAGGGGTGGACGGCATCTCCGGCGGCGACCTCGGCGGTCCAGACGGCGTCCGCGGCGAGCGGGCCGAGGTCCACGAACGGCACGTGGGTGCCGGCGCACACCTCCGCCATGCCGTCTGCCAGGTCGGCCGCCCGGGCGCTGGCATCGCCGTCGGCGACCGGGGGCGGACCGATCACGAGCACCGGCCACCCCGCGGCCTCCGCGTCGGCGAGCAGCCCCGCCAGGGTCGTCAGGGAGTGCTGTCGGTCCACCCGCCGTCGCCCGTCGAGGACGTCGACGTCGTTGGTGCCGAACGCGAACACGGCGCCGTACCGGTCGCCGTCCCGCAGCCGGCGGCGGGCCTCGTCGAGCCAGCGACCGGCGACGTCGACCGAGGTGTCCCGGCGCACGCCCAGGCCGTAGGCGGTGAGCTGCCACCCGGCCTCCCGCGCCGCGGCGGACACCGGGCCGACCCACCCGGCACCGGTCGGGTCCCCGACGCCCGCGGTCAGCGAGTCGCCGAGGAAGCACACCCGGACGTCGGGCGGGGCGCTCACGGCACGGCGCGGTCGCCGCTCCCCGGACCACCGCGGCGGCGTCGCGGCGCGGACGTGCGCACGACGACGGCCGGGACGGTGCGGGGGGATCGGGTCATGCCAGCAGTATGGTCATGCACACCAGTGCATCGTCAAACGTCACGGGGGCCGAGCGGCCGACGCCGTTGACACCGGAGTTCCCCCGTTGTGACGCTGACCACCTTCCCTGCCCCCGAGGAGCCGAGCGCTCGTTCGGGGGCCTCACCGACTGCTGGGAGACGATTGTGGCCGATGCCCCCGACATGACCGAGGTCCTCGCCGACGCCCCGAAGAACTGGGGCAAGTGGGGGGAGGACGACGAGGTCGGTGCGCTGAACTACCTGACCGCGGACGAGGTGATGCGCGGCGTCCAGCACATCCGGCAGGGGCAGGTGTTCACCCTCCAGCGGCTGATCGGCGACCCCAAGGGCGACCCGGTCTGGCCGGGCCGCTCACCGGCCGTCCGCACCATGCTGCTCGACGAGTCCACCTGGGACTCCGCCGAGGCCCCGCAGTTCCCCGGCGGCCTGCACTACGCCGACGACAAGATCGACGCGTTCCTCCAGGGCTCCACGCAGTACGACGCCCTCGGGCACGTCTGGTACGACGGCCAGATCTGGAACGGCTACGACGCCCGCAGCACGGTCGGCGGCATGGCCAAGGCCAGCGTGGAGCCGATCGCCCAGCGCGGCGTCGTCGGCCGCGGGATCCTGCTGGACATGGCCCGGTTCCGGGGCAAGGACACCCTCGACAAGGGCGAGACCTTCACCCACGAGGACCTCGTGGCCTGCGCCGAGGCCCAGGGCACCCGGATCGAGCAGCACGACATCCTGGTCGTCCGGACCAACTTCCTGCAGCTGTTCTTCGACCAGGGCGAGGCCTTCTACGAGGGGTTCAACGAGCCCGGCCTGGTCTACAGCCCCGAGCTCGTGCGCTGGTTCCAGGACATGGAGATCCCCAACCTGGTCACCGACACCATCGCCAACGAGGTCACCTACGACCCGAACAACGGCACGGCGCTGCCGCTGCACTGCGCCCTGATGCGCAACCTCGGTGTCACCCTCACCGAGATCTGCGACCTCGAGAAGCTCGCCGAGAGCTGCGCGGCCGACGGCCAGTACACGTTCCTCTACGCCGCGGCGCCGCTGAAGGTCCACCGGGCCACCGGCTCCCCGGTCAACCCGCTCGCCGTCAAGTGAGCCGTCCGACCGCGAGGGGGCATTGAGCGTCCACGCCGACCGGCCCCGGCTGGCCCTCTGCGGCGAGGGGTAGCCGGCCGACATCCAGCCCGAGCACGACACGCTGCTCGACGTCTTCCGCGCCTCACTCGCGGCGGCGCCCGACAGCGTGGCGATCAGGTACTTCGACGGCGTGCTCACCTCCGCCGACCTCGACGCCGCCTCCGACGCCTGGCCGTCGCGCTCGCCGAGGGCGGCTTCTCCCCCCGGGGGACCGGGTGGGCGTCTTCGTGCAGAACGACCCGGCGTTCGTCATCGGGCTGCTCGGCGCGTGGAAGGCCGGCGGGGCCGCCGTCGCGATCAACCCGATGAACGAGGCCCGCGAGCTCACCTACCTGCTCAGCGACTCCGGGGCGACGGCGCTGCTGTGCCTCGAGCAGCTCCACGAAGGCCGGGAGCTGACCCGCGCCGGGCGCCCCACCGGGGCGCCCGGCCACCGGCCCGGCAGCAGCGCGGGCACGACAGGACACGCTGCGTGTCCACAGGCCGTGGCCCGCGGCGTGTCGGGCCTTCCCCGGTGCCCGACCGAGTGGTCCGCACCACACTCGGGCTCCTGGTGCCCCTGGGCATCCCCGCGACGGAGCGGCCGGCGACGGAGCCGGGCCACACCGACCGTCGCGGGACGGCCGCGCCGACCGGCGCGGCGGACGACGGACGCGGCCGGTACAGAGGCGTGCCGGCCGCCTACTGGGAGGAGCGTCCGTGGCAGGCAACAAGGCGGTCATGTACATGGGACCGGGCAAGGTCGAGGTCGCCGACCTGGACTACCCCGGGTTGGAGCTGAAGGAGGGGCCGGGGGTCAACCCGGCCAACGTGGGCCGCAAGACGCCGCACGGGGTGATCCTGCGGACGGTGGCCACCAACATCTGTGGCAGCGACCAGCACATGGTGCGCGGCCGGACGACCGCGCCCGAGCGGCTGGTGCTCGGCCACGAGATCACCGGGGAGATCGTCGAGAAGGGCTCGGACGTCGAGTTCCTCGAGGTCGGCGACATCGTCAGCGTGCCGTTCAACATCGCCTGTGGGCGCTGCCGCAACTGCAAGGAGGGCAAGACCGGCATCTGCCTCAACGTCAACCCCGACCGGCCCGGCTCGGCCTACGGCTACGTCGACATGGGCGGCTGGACCGGCGGCCAGGCCGAGTACGTCATGGTCCCGTACGCCGACTGGAACGCGCTGAAGTTCCCGGACCGCGACCAGGCGCTGGCCAAGATCCGGGACCTGACGATGCTCTCGGACATCTTCCCGACCGGCTACCACGGCTGCGTCACCGCGGGCGTCACCACCGGCTCGACGGTCTACATCGCCGGCGCCGGTCCGGTGGGGCTGGCCGCGGCCGCCTCCGCGCACCTGCTCGGGGCCGCCGTCGTCATCGTCGCCGACCTCAACGCCGACCGGCTGGCCCAGGCCCGCAGTTTCGGCTGCGAGACCGTGGACGTCTCGAAGGGCGACCCCAAGGACCAGATCGCGGAGATCCTCGGCGAGCCCGAGGTCGACTGCGGCGTGGACGCGGTCGGCTTCGAGGCACGCGGGCACGGCAAGGACGCCGAGCGCGAGCAGCCGGCGACCGTGCTCAACTCGCTGATGGACATCACCCGGGCCGGCGGTGCCCTCGGCATCCCCGGCCTCTATGTGACCGGCGACCCGGGCGCGGCCGACGAGGCGGCCAAGACCGGCTCGCTGTCCATCCGGCTGGGGCTCGGCTGGGCCAAGTCGCACGCGTTCACCACCGGCCAGTGCCCCGTCATGCGCTACAACCGCCAGCTGATGATGGCGATCCTCCACGACCGGGTGCAGATCGCGAAGGCGGTCAACGCCGAGGTGATCCCGCTCGAGGACGCACCGCGGGGCTACGCCGAGTTCGACCAGGGCGCGGCGAAGAAGTACGTGCTCAACCCGAACGGCCTGATCCCGGCCTGAGCCGGAGCCACCGGGAGCCCCGCCGGGACGGGCGGGGCACCCGGTGGTGGGGGCAGGGCCCTCGCTAGCGGCGGGGTGGGCTCGCCGGGTCCTCCGGGACGACGTCGGGCACCCGGTTGGGCCCGGCCACCGCCGGCCGCGGGGCGTCCTGCCGGTGCAGCCGCACGGCGACCAGGGCGACGTCGTCCTCCGGGTGGCCGTCGACCAGCCGCTCGAGCACCTCGTCCAGCATCTCCTGCAGCGGCCGGTGGGCCAGCTCCCGCAGCGCCTCGCGCAGCCGCGCCAGGCCGGCGTCGAGGTCGGCGTCGCGCCGCTCGACCAGGCCGTCGGTGAACAGCAGCACCGTCGCCCCGCGGTCGAGGGTCACCATCGACTCCTCGCGGCGGGCCTCCGGGTCGACGCCGAGCAGCAGGTCCCCGCGCCAGGTGGCCAGCTCGGCCACGCTGCCGTCGGGGTTGATCACCAGCGGCGGGAGGTGGCCGGCGTTGGCCCAGCGCATCCGCGTCACACCGCGGCGGCGCTCGTCGTCGGTCTGCTCGAGGCGGGCCACCGCCGCGGTGGCCAGCACCCGGGTCTGCAGCAGGGCCATGGAGGCGTCGAGACCGCGCAGCACCTCGCCGGGGCCGGCGTCGCTGTAGGTGGCGATGCCGCGCAGCAGTCCGCGCAGCTGGCCCATGGCCGCGGCGGCCTCGGTGTCGTGGCCGACGACGTCGCCGATGACCAGCACCGTCGCGCCGCCCGGCTGGAGGAACGCGTCGTACCAGTCGCCGCCGACCCGGGCCGCCTCGGCGGCCGGGTGGTACCGGACGGCGATCTCGGCGTGGTCGGGCTCGGGCGGCTCGGTGAGCAGGCTGCGCTGCAGACCCTCGGCCAGGGCCTGCTGCTGGCCGTAGAGGCGGGCGTTGTCCAGCGCCAGCCCGGCGCGGTCGGCGACGTCCTGGGCGGTGGCCAGGTCCTCCTCGCGCGGCGTCCAGCCCGACCGGAAGTACAGGGTCATCACGCCGAGGGTCCGGTTGCGCCCGCGCAGCGGGATGCAGCTCGCCGAGCCGGGGCTCAGCGCGGCCAGCACGTCGCGGGCCTCGCCGGCGGCCAGGAGGCCGAGCACGGACTCGGTCGGCTCCATGACCGGCTCGCCGGTGAGCAGAGCGCGCATGAGCGGCGCGGTGACCGGCATGGCGTCCATCCGGACGGCGGCGTAGCGCTCGACCAGCGCGCGCTTCGAGGGGTCGGCGTGCCAGTACCCGACGTCGCGCGGGCGGCCGTCGGGGTCGACGACGGTGACGATGCACCAGTCGGCCAGCGCGGGGACGACCAGCCGCGGCAGGTGGGCGGTCGCCGACTGGACGTCGAGGGCCCGGCCAGCTCCGCGCTCACCTGGGCGAGCAGGGCCAGCCGCTGCGCGCCGCGCTCGGCCCGGTCCTGCACCCGGCGCCGCTCGGTGACCTCGAGGAAGTAGACCGACAACCCCTCCGGGCTCGGCCAGGCCCGTACCTCGTACCAGCCGTCGAGCGGCGCGGGGTAGTGGGCGTCGAACTGCACCGGCGTCCCGGTGCGGACCGCGGCGCGGTAGCTCTCCTCGAAGACGCTGTCGACCGTGGCCGGGAAGGCGGTCCACAGCTCCTGGCCGAGCAGCTCCTCGCGGCTGCGCCCGAGCAGCCGCTCGGCCTCGGCGTTGACGTGGGTGAAGCGCCACTCGCGGTCGAGGGAGTAGAAGCCGGCCGGCATGGCCTCCAGGACGCGGGTGACCCGCACGCCGGCCGCCCGCTCGGCGGTGGTGTCGTAGGCGGCGCCGAGCACGCGGGTCGCCGTCCCGTCCCCGTCGACGAGCGTTCGTCCGCGGGCCTGCACCCAGCGGGTGTCCCCGTCGGGCCAGACGACGCGGTACTCCGCCTCGTAGTCGCCGCGGGACTCGATGCTGGCCTGGAGCGCGCCGGTCACCCGGGGCAGGTCGTCGGGGTGCACGCGCTCGTTGAACGCCTCGATGCTGCCGCCGAAGGTCTCCGGCGTGTAGCCGAACATCTCGATCAGCCGCGGGTCCCAGGTCAGCTCGCCGGTGCGCAGGTCCCAGTCGAAGGTGCCGATGCCGGCGGCGTCGATGGCCAGGCCCCAGCGCAGCCGGTCGCTCTCGTACGCGGTGGTGAGGGCGGCCAGCTCCAGCTCGGTGACCGCGGCGGCGGCCAGCTGCCGCAGCGTGGCGACGTCGGCGTCCGACCAGGGACGTGGCGCCGGGGCGACCGCGCAGAGGACGCCCACGGTGTGCCCGTCGCTGTCGACCAGCGGTGCGCCGAGGTAGGCGCCGACGGCGCCGGCCGCCACCGGCGCGAGCCGGCTGACCCGCGGGTCGCTGTGCGTGTCGGGGACGACGACGGGCGCCCGGTCGGCGGCGGCGATCGCGCAGGCGGTGGCCTGCAGCGGCGTCTCGCTGCCGAAGGCGCCGGGCGGCAGCCCGACGCCGGCCACCACGACCTGGGCGTCGTCGACGAGGGAGATCTGCGCGATCGGGACGCCGAGCAGACGGGAGGCCAGTTCGGCGAGGCGGTCGAGCGGGGCGCTGGCGTCCCGGAGCCGCAGCCGCCGCGCCGCCCCCGCGCGCGGCCGGTCGGCCTGCAGTACCTCCGCCGCCGCGTGTGGGTCCGTGACAAGGCTCTCCACGCGGGACCGCGACGTGTCGTCCACCGAACCCCTCTGCCCGGCTCGTGGCCGACTCGATACCGCAGCCGCCCGACCGCTACCGGGCCAGGCGCCGGACAGATCGTAGGGGACGCCGGTTGCGGCCAACAGAGCTGACGGGCCGCATCACAGTCATTGACGCTCCGTAACGGCCCGCCCGGTCAGGCCGCGGGGAGGACCAGGGTGAGCGCCGTCCCGCCGTCGTGTTCCACGTGCAACCCCGCCCGGCGAAGGAGGGTGCGCAGTCGGACGGCGGAGTCCGGCTCGGCGGTCGTGGTGGCCAGCAGCCGGGCGACCCGGCCCTTGTGCGACTTGTTGGCGTGGCTGACCACGGTGCGGGTGCCGTCGGGGCGCTCGCTCCGCACGTCGACGGTCACCGCGCCCCGGACCGGCGCCAGCGCCTGGTAGCTCCCGCTGCGCAGGTCGACGACGAGTTCCCCGGCCGCGGTGAGCGCCGGGCCGAGGACCGGCCGCCACAGTGCGCGCAGGGTGGGCAGCCCGGGCAGCGCCGAGCCGGCCGAGAGCCGGTAGGCCGGGATCGGGTCGGTGGCCCGGGCGAGGCCGAACAGCGCCGAGCCGACCGCGAGCCGGCGGTCGGCCCGCGCCCGCTGGGCCCGCGTCATCGAGCGGACGCCGAGGACGTCGTAGAGGACGCCGGTGTAGCGCTCGATCGCCGGCGTGGTCGGACTGGTGCACAGGGCGGCGTTGCGGGCCAGCTCGACGTCCTGGCCAGGGGAGAGCCCGAGCGCGGCGCGGGCGGCCGGCGGGTCCGCGGCGAGCCGGACCAGCGCGTCGACCAGTGTGACGCGCACTCCGGTGAGCTCCGGGGTGGCCAGCGCGGCCAGGTCGAGCGGGGCACCGTCGCCGTCCGGGGACTTGGTCTCCGACGGCGGCAGGAGCACGAGCACGGGGAACGACGCTATCCGGCTCCTCTGCGGACCCCGCCGCGAGCTCGCGAGCGGTGGAGGGCAGCGGGGTCCTCGTTCAGGTCCAGTACAGCAGGCGGGCGCCGGGGAGCCGCTCGGGGAGCTCGCGCTCGAACCAGCCGCGCAGCTCGGCCATCGTGTCCCTCGGGTACACGTGCTTGACCGAGCCGAACTTGCCGCGCTTGGTGGTCCGGCGCGCCTCGTCCATCTCGAGCTTGGTCCGCGGGTACCAGTCGAGCAGCGTCTCCTTGCTGCCCGGCGTGAACCGGTGGGTGATGCACTCGACGGTGAGGTCGTGTCCGGCCGGGACGGCGGCGGCGATGCCGTCGACCAGCTCGGCGTACTGCTCGCGCCAGCCCTCGACCGGGATGATCGGCGCGATGGTGACGCCCACCGGGTAGCCGGCGGCGGCCACCGCCGACAGCGCCCGCAGCCGCGCCGGCACCTGCGCCGTCGCGCCCTCGAAGCGGCGGGCGACGGAGGCGGCGTTGACCGAGAAGCGCAGCCGGGTCCGGCCGCCGTGGGGCAGGGCCAGCAGGCCGGCGACGTCGTCGAACTTGGTGGTCGCCCGCAACTGCACGGGGCCGGCCCAGTCGTGGGTGCCGAAGTGCTCGACCATCCGCGACAGGCCGCCGGTCAGGTGCTCGATGGCCAGCGGGTCGGTGTAGCAGGAGGCCTCGAACGTCGTCCCCTCGCCGCCGCGCTCGAGCGTGCCGGAGGTGACGGCACCGTGGCCGACGTAGGAGTCGAGGCCGTCGAGCACCTCGTCGAGGTCGGCGAACACGCGGGTGATCGGCGGGCCGCCGAGCGAGCCGGCGAGGTAGCAGTACTGGCAGTGCGCCGGGCAGCCCTCGGCCAGGTCGACCCGCCAGTCCGCCGACGGCGGGATCGGCTGCAGCTCGCGCTTGGACGGCGCCGGGACGACGAGCGCGAGGGTGTCCTTGGCGGCCATGAACGCCGCGCGGTCGCCGTCGCCGCGCAGGTTGGGCAGCCGGTCGCCCTTCAGCATCTCGATGGCGTCGACCCCGGCCGCCTCGAGGCGCGCGAGGACGCGCCGGCCGTGCGACCGCTCGGCGGCCGAGCGGGTGACGAGGACCCGCTGGGGGATCCACAGCCGGGAGGGCACGGGGGCGAGAGGGGAGCCGGGAGGAACGGTGCCGGCGGGGGTGGCGGACGGTGCGAGCAGCGCGGTCATCGCCTCCTACAACACCGGGGGCGGCCTGCTGATGCCCTGGTCAGCGGCCTTTCTGAGCCCTCCTGTCGCCCTCGGCGGAGCCGTCGGTCAGGGTCGGGACGTGTCCGCCCGCACCCACCCCGGCTCCGCGCCCGCCCCGGCGGCGGCGTGCCCGGGCCCGACGCGCTGACGTGGACGCCGACTGGCTGCCCTCGCTCGGACTCGCCGCCGCGGTGGCGCTCGGCGCGGGCACGCAGCGCATCACCGGGCTCGGGTTCGCCCTGGTCGCGGCGCCCTTCCTCGTGCTCCTGCTCGGGCCGTTCGCCGGGATCCTCCTGATCAACGTGCTGGGGGTCGCGGCCTCGGTGCTGGTGCTCGTGCAGGTGCGGCGGGACGTGGACGTGCGCCGGGGCCTGCTGCTCTCCGCGCCCGCGCTCGTGGCGGTCCTCCCGGGCGCCTGGGTCGCCCGCAACGCCGCACCGGCTCTCCTGCAGGTCCTCGTGGGCGGCTGCGTGGTGGTGGCGCTGCTCGTCGTCCTCGTGGCCGACCGGCGCAGCGACACCGGACCGGGCGTCGCGGCAGGGACGGCCCCGGCGGTCCTCGCCGGGGCGGCGTCGGGCTTCATGAACGCGACCGCTGGGGTCGGCGGGCCGGCCCTGACCATCTACGCGGTGGCGACCCGCTGGCCGCAGCCCGCCTTCGCCGCGACGGCGCAGCTGTGCTTCACCGTCATCGGCTCGGCCTCGGTGGCGGCCAAGGGCCTGCCCTCGCTGCCCGCCGCGGACTGGGTGGTCGCGGCCGCCGCCCTCGCGGTCGGCCTCGTGGCCGGCACCGCCCTCTCCGCACGGGTGGCGCCGGCGGCCGCCCGCACCGCCGCCCTCACGCTGGCCCTGGTCGGGAGCGTCGCGACCGTGGTCGACGGCCTGCTCGGCGGCTGAGCCGGCTGTCTGTCAATGCACTTTCGCGGTAGGCGAACGCCATTCCGCGTATAGCAGAAGAATGGCATCCGGCGCGCATTTCCCAGCCATTCACGCCAGGCTCCTGGACGTCGGGAAGGAGCGACCGGAGGAGGCCTCGACACCATGCGCACCCACACGCCGACCAGCGGGCGCCCGCGCCTGAGCAACGGGGACGGGAGATCGCCGGGTCTCTCCGACACGGTCCTCGACCGGCTCCTGCGCGAGCGGATCGTCGTCCTCGGCGAGGAGGTGGACGACGAGGTCGCCAACCAGCTCTGCGCGCAGATGCTCCTGCTGTCGGCCGAGGACCCGAGGGGCGACATCCACCTCTACGTCAACTCACCCGGCGGCTCGGTGAGCGCCGGGATGGCGATCCACGACACCATGCAGTTCCTCGACTGCGACGTCGCCACCTACGCGTTCGGGATGGCCGCCTCGATGGGGCAGTTCCTCCTCACCGCCGGCACCCCGGGCAAGCGGTTCTCGCTGCCCCACACGCGGATCCTGGTCCACCAGCCCTCGGCCGGTGTCGGTGGGACGCAGTCGGACATCAGCATCCAGGCCGAGATGCTGCGCCGGCTCAAGCGCGACCTCAACGAGTTGCAGGCGCAGTACACCGGCCGGACGGTGGAGGAGATCGAGCGGGACTCCGACCGCGACCGCTGGTTCACCCCCGACCAGGCGCAGGAGTACGGCCTGATCGACCACGTCGTCGCCTCCGCGACCGCGCTGCCCGGTGGTCCCGGTCCGGTGGGTGGCTGAGGAGGGCAGGGGAGGGGACCTCGATGGACGTGCTCGTCCTCGGCGGGACGGCGTGGCTGGGCCGCGAGGTGTCCCGGCAGGCGCTCGGGCGCGGTCACGCGGTCACCTGCCTGGCCCGGGGCGAGGCCGGCGAGGTCGCCGACGGCGCCCGGCTGGTGATCGCCGACCGCGAGCGCCCGGACGCCTACGACGCGGTGGCCGGCCGGTCGTGGGACGCCGTCGTCGAGGTGTCGTGGCAGCCGGCGTTCGTCCGCGCCGCGGTACAGGCGCTGGACGCCCGGCACTGGACCCACGTCTCCTCGGTCAGCGTCTACGCCTCCCGCACGACGCCGGGCGAGGACGAGACGGGTGGACTGGGGGCGTCCACCGAGCAGCCTCGCGTCGGCCGGGATCTCTACGGGCCGGCGAAGGTGACCTGCGAGGAGGTGTCCCGGGCCGCCGTGGAGGACCGCTTGGTGGTGGCCCGCGCCGGCCTGATCGGCGGTCCGGGCGACCACACCGACCGCTCGGGTGCGTGGGTCGCCCGCGCCGCCCGCGACCCGGAGGGCCCGATGCTGGTCCCGGACACCCCGGACCTGCCCACGCAGGTGGTCGACGTCCGGGACCTCGCGGCGTGGCTGGTGTCCTGCGCGGAGCGGGGCGTGACCGGGACCTACGACGCCGTGGGCCCGGTGGTCCCCTTCGGCGAGTGGGTGGCCACCTCCCGGGCGGTCGCCGGGCACACCGGACCGGTCGTGCCCGCACCCTCGGAGTGGCTGCTGGAGCAGGGCGTCGAGCCCTACGCGGGCGAGGACTCACTGCCGCTGTGGCTGCCCGCGCCCGAGGACCGGGGCTGGTCGAGCCGCTCGGGAGCACGGGCCGTGGCGGCCGGGCTGCGCCACCGCCCCCGGGAGGAGCTGCTGGCCGACGTCCTGGCGTGGGAGCGGGCGCAGGGGCTGGACCGACCGCGGCGGGCGGGGCTCAGCGCCGCCCGGGAGGCCGAGCTGCTGGCTGCGCTGGACCGCTGACGCACGTCAGCCGGGGCGGGACCAGCTGCCCGCAGTGCCGCCGGTCCTCGTCCATCCTGGGGGGATGACGCGCCGGGCACGGGTCGCCGTGGACGTGCACGACCTCCGCCTGACCGATCCTCGGGGGCGGCAGCAGCCGCTGGCCGACGGGCCGGGCGTGCGCGTCGTCGTCCTGATGCGGCACCGCCACTAGCTGCCCTGCCGGCAGCACCTGGTCCAGGTGCAGGGGGAGGTGCGCGCGGCCGGCGCCCCGGAGCTGGGGCCGGTCCTGGTCGGCTTCGGTCCGGCCGACCGGCTGGCCGCGGTCGTCCGCCGGGCCGGGTTCACCGGCGCGGTGCTCAGCGACCCCGGCCGCGCGCTGTACCGGCGGCTGGGGATCGGGCGCGCGCCGTGGTGGCGGGTCTACAACCCCGGGACGCTCGTCCTGTACGCGCGGGCGCTGCGGTCGGGCACCCGGTTGACACGGCCCTCCGGGGAGGACACCCGGCAGCTGGGCGGGGACGCCGTCGTCGTGGACGGCACGGTCGTCGAGGTCTGGCGGCCGCGCAGCCCCGACGACCGGCCCCCGGCCGACGAGGTCGTGCGCGCGGCGCTCGCCCGGCGGTGAGCGTTCGGCGGGCTCAGTCGGCCAGCTGCACGACGACCGGGGCGTGGTCGCTGGCACCCTTGCCCTTGCGCTCCTCGCGGTCGATCAGCGCGCCGGTCACCCGGCCGGCGAGCGCGGGGGAGGCGAGCACGAAGTCGATCCGCATGCCCTCGCGCCGCGGGAAGCGCAGCTGCGTGTAGTCCCAGTAGGTGTAGACGCCGGGCCCGGGGGCGTGCGGCCGGACGACGTCGGCGTACCCGGCCTCGACCACCGCGCGGAACGCCGCCCGCTCGGGCTCGGAGACGTGCGTCGAGTGCGAGAAGACGCTCGTGTCCCACACGTCGTCGTCCTGCGGGGCGATGTTCCAGTCGCCGACCAGCGCCACCTGCGCGGCCGGGTCGGCGGCCAGCCAGCCGCCGGCGGCGGTGCGCAGCGCGGCCAGCCACTCGAGCTTGTAGTCGTAGTGCGGGTCGCCCAGTGCCCGGCCGTTGGGCACGTAGAGGCTCCACACCCGCACCCCGCCGCAGGTGGCGCCCAGCGCGCGGGCCTCCGCGGCCGGCTCCGCGCCCTCCTTCGCACTCCACGTCGGCATCCCGGGGAAGCCCGTCTCGACGTCGGCCAGCCCGACCCGGGAGATCACCGCGACGCCGTTCCACTGCGAGTGGCCGACGTGGGCGACCTCGTAGCCCAGGGCGGTGAACCGGTCCTCGGGGAACTGGTCGTCGCGGCACTTGGTCTCCTGCAGCGCCAGGACGTCGACGTCGCGCCGCTGCAGCCAGGCGGCCACCCGGTCGGCGCGAGTGCGGATGGAGTTCACGTTCCAGGTCGCGAGGCGCACGACAGCCGAGCCTAGTGAGAGGACCTCCCTGCCCCCCACCACTCGCACGCTCGCGGCGGGACCCTGCGAAGGGGCCGTCCGTCGCAACCACGGTCGGTGAGCAGGAGACCACGGTCACGTCCCATCGGGTGACCTGCGCGTTCACGGGGTACGGGCGCCGGGTGACTGCCAGCGACCAGTGGGACCATGGGCCGGTGACCACGACCCGGACGACGCGCCGGACCCGCGGGACGACGCGATGACCCGGGCCGCCCACCGGGTGCGTTCGTGAGCGACGACGCCGACCTGACCCGCCCGATCGGCGACGCGCCGGCCCTCCCGCCGGTCCCCGATGCCCGGGGCGCGCAGCGGGTGGCCGAGACCCCCGGGTCCCGGCGCCGCGCCCGCCGGGAGCGCCCGGAGTCGCGCTCGCTGGGCGCCGTCCTGGCGCTGACCGTCGTCAACGCCGTCGTCTGGGGCACCGCCTTCCTGGCCTCCGGGCGGCGCCGGCTGGGCGCGGCCCTGATCGTGGTCTTCCTGCTGGTCGTGGCCGGCGGCGTCTGGCTGGCCACGGCCGGGCAGCGGACCGCGGCGCGGCTGCTGGTCGACTCCGCCGGCCTCACCTGGGTCCTCGCCGGGATCGTGGTGCTGGCCCTCGCGTGGGTCGCCGTCGTCGTCGCCGGCTACCGCTCGCTGCTGCCGCGGCGCAGCTCCCGTCCCCGGCTGGCCCTCGGGGCCCTGCTCGTCGCCGCCCTCGTCGCCGCGATCGCCTACCCGGCCTACCGGGTCGGCACGGTGGCGGTGGCCCAGCGCGGCCTCCTGGACGGCGTCTTCGCCGACGACCGGGAGTCGGCCACGGTCGACGACACGGTCGACCCGTTCGGCACCAAGGAGCGGGTCAACGTCCTGCTCCTCGGCGGTGACGGCGGCGAGGGCCGCGAGGGTGTGCGCACCGACACGGTGATCGTCGCCAGCATCGCCACCGAGACCGGTGTGACCACGCTGTTCAGCCTGCCGCGCAACCTCGAGGACCTGCCCTTCCCGGCCGACAGCCCGCTGGCCGCGATCTACCCCGACGGCTTCGACGCCGGCAGCGAGAGCGAGAGCCTGCTCAACGCCGTCTACCGCAACGGCCCGGCGCAGCACCCCGACGTCCTCGGGGCCACCGACGACCCCGGCGCCGACTTCCTCAAGCTCGGCGTCGGCGAGGCCCTCGGCCTGGACATCGACTACTACGTGCTGATCAACCTCGACGGGTTCAGCCGCCTGGTCGACGCCCTCGGCGGGATCACGGTGAACGTCAACTACTACGTGCCGGTCAACGGCAACCCCGGCACCGGCGAGCTGCCCGACGCCTACATCGCTCCCGGCCCGGACCAGCGGATGGACGGCACGACGGCGCTCGACTTCGCCCGCGGGCGCTTCGGTCTCACCGACTACGACCGGATGGACCGCCAGCGCTGCACGATCAACGCGATCATCGACGCGGCCGACCCGATCACCCTGCTCGAGCAGTACCAGGAGCTCGCGGCCACGACGCAGGACATCGTCAGCACCGACATCCCGCGGACGGCGCTCGACGACTTCGTCGACGTGGCCTTCCTGGTCAAGGACGCCGAGGTCCGCAGCGTCGTCTTCGACACGAGCCTGATCGACCCGGCCTACCCGGACTACGACCTGGTGCGCCGCATCGTGTCCGACTCGCTGGCCCCGCCGGCCCCGGCCTCCCCCGCGCCGCCGGCCGCCCCCGGCGACCAGGCCGCGGGTTCCGGGGACGACCCGGCCGGGGAGACGCCGGCGCCCCCGCCCGCCGCCCCGGCGACCGACGTCGGCGACGCCTGCGCCTACGACCCGGTGCGGGCCCAGGAGGCCCTCGACGCCGGCCAGCCGCCCACGAAGAACGGCTGAACCAGGACCCGTCCTCCACCGTGTCGTCGAGGACGGCGGTCGTCACCGGGCCCATGGCCAGCGGCTCCTGCGTGAAGGGGACGCCGAGGGCCTCGAGCCGCTCGACCTCGGCGTGCACGTCGGCGACCACGAACGAGGAGAACGGGATGCCGTCGGCGACCAGCGCCTGCTCGTACGGGCCCACCGCGGGGTGGTCGCTGGGGCTCGAGCACGAGCTCCACGCCGTCCGGGTCCTCCGGCGACACGACGGTCAGCCAGCGGGGCTCGCCGAGGGGGACCTCGGTCTTCTCCACGAAGCCGAGCACCTCGGCCCGCCCGGTCCTGACCAGGCCCGCCTGCTCGAGCACCTCCAGAACACGTCGCCCACACCGGAACGATACGCAAGCGCCTGCTTGCCCGTCGAGGCCCGGAGCCGCCTCCGTCACCGGTCTGGTTGGCTCGGACGCAGCCGGGGGCCGACCCCGGCGGGAGCGGAGGCGGCATGGGCACCCCACGGGACGGCCGACGCGAGCGGCTGGTCGCGCTGCTCGTGCTGGGCATCGGCGCGGTGCTGCTGCTCTCCTCGCCGACCTGGTTCGGCAGCGGCCGCACGGCGGTCGGCGTCGGCCAGCTCGTGCTCGCCGTCGCCCTGCTCGGGTCGGGCGCCCTGCTGCTCCGCCGGTCCCGCGCCGGCTGACGCGGGGGCCGACCGGCACCTGCCGGACCGGCCCTCGAGCTCACGACGGCGCAACGGCGGACCGGGCGGCAGGCCTGCACCGGCGTCCGGGACGCCTCCGCCCGTCCGCTCCGGACGTCGATGCCCGCTTGCAGGCCCTGGTGACCCACACCACACTCCGGGAGGACAGGGGCCCCAGGACGGAGGACGCGTGTGAAGCTCGACAAGCAGGAACTGGTGAAGATGTTGCGCGCCGAGGGCGACAACGACCGGGCCGACCAGGTCGAAGCCGGTCAGCTCCCCGACGAGATCGACACCGACCGGGACGCCGACGCCCTCACCGCGGTGGGGCTCG
Organism: Geodermatophilus maliterrae; assembly: GCF_041018925.1. NCBI lineage: Bacteria > Bacillati > Actinomycetota > Actinomycetes > Geodermatophilales > Geodermatophilaceae > Geodermatophilus > Geodermatophilus maliterrae. The sequence continues at coordinate 23,707 of NZ_JBFNXQ010000038.1, read as the reverse complement.
ACAGCTCCACGTTGCAGGCCAAGCTCGCCGGCGGCGCGATCGGCGGCAACCTGCAGATCTGACGGAGGACCTCCCTCCTCCTCACCACTCGCCGGCTCGTGGCGGGCCCGGGAGGCGGTCGCACGGGGCCGGCACCCAGCTGGGTGCCGGCCCCGTCGTCCTCCCTCAGCCGTGCCAGGGGCGCTCGCGCGCCAGCTCCTCCTTGGCCACCCCGCGGATGTGCACGGCGTCCGGGCCGTCGACGATCCGCAGCGTCCGGGCGCTGGCGTAGAAGCGGGCGAGGACGGTGTCGTTGCTGACGCCGGCGCCGCCGTGCAGCTGGATGGCGCGGTCGATGACGTCGAGGGCGACCCGCGGGGCGGCGACCTTGATCGCCGAGATCTCGGTGCGGGCGCCCTTGGCCCCGTACTTGTCGATCAGGTCCGCGGTCTTGAGCACGTAGAGCCGCGCCTGGTCGATCTCCATCCGTGAGAGGGCGATGCTCTCCCGGACGGTGCCCTGCTCGGCCAGCGGCCGGCCGAAGGCGACCCGCTGCTTGGACCGCTCCACCATGAGCGCCAGCGCCCGCTCGGCCATGCCGATGGCGCGCATGCAGTGGTGGATGCGGCCCGGACCGAGCCGGGCCTGCGCGATCATGAATCCGTCGCCCTCGCCGGAGAGGATGCTGGACACCGGCACCCGGACGTCGGTGAAGCGCAGCTCCGAGTGGCCGTGCTGGTCCTGGTACCCGAACACCGGCAGATGGCGGATGATCTCCAGGCCCGGGGTGTCCCGCGGGACCAGCACCATCGACTGCTGCCGGTGCGGAGCGCCCTCGGGATCGGTCTTGCCCATGACGATGAAGACCTGGCAGCGCTCGTCGGCGGCACCGCTGGTCCACCACTTGCGGCCGTTGATCACGTACTCGTCGCCGTCGCGCACGATCGAGGTCTGGATGTTGCGCGCGTCGGAGGAGGCGACGTCGGGCTCGGTCATCGCGAAGCCGGAGCGGATCTCGCCCTCCAGCAGCGGGTCGAGCCAGCGCTGCTTCTGCTCGGGCGTCCCGAACAGCATCAGCGTCTCCATGTTGCCCGTGTCGGGCGCGCCGCAGTTGGTCGCCTCCGGGGCGATGGTCGGCGACCAGCCCATGATCTCGGCGACCGAGGCGTACTCGAGGTTGGTCAGGCCGGCGAGCTCGTGGTGGAAGAGGTTCCACAGACCCCGGGCACGGGCCTCCTTCTTGAGGTCCTCGAGGACCGGCGGGTGGCCGTGGTCGTCGTGGCCGCGGGCGGTGCGCCACTCGTCGTACACCGGCTCGGCGGGGAAGACCTGCTCACGCATGAAGTCCCACATCCGGCCGCAGACGTCCTCGGCTCGGGCGGAGAGGGCGAAGTCCATGCACCGGAAGGTATCCCTCGACGTGACCGGCGTCGCACCGGGGTCGAGCGTCGATCCGGACATCGAACGGCAGGAGCCGGGCACCCGCTGACGTGACGGGTACCCGGCTCCTGCCGTTCGGGCGGCCCCCCTGCAGGGTCCCGCCGTGGCCCCGTCCCGGGCTCCTCTGAGCGTGCGGAGGGTGGGGAGGACGGGGTCCTTCCTCAGGCGCGGGTGGGGCGCGCGACCGTGCTGTTGACCGGGCCGAGCGCGATCACCAGGCCGACGAGGGCGGTGGCGACGTGCAGCACGTTGTCGGCGGCGTTGATGTTGAGGAAGTCCCACGGCTGGTTGATCGCGATGAGGCCGTAGACGAAGGCCGCCGCGTAGCCGACCGCGAGCAGCCAGCCGTAGGTGCGGGCGCCGGCCAGCGTGCGGGACAGCGCGATGCCGGCCAGGCCGATGACGATGTGCACGATGTTGTGCAGCGGGTTGATCATGAAGATCAGCAGCATCTCGTCCTGCGCGTTGTCGGCGAAGGAGTCGAAGCCGGTGACGAAGAAGCCGACGATGCCGACCAGGAGGTAGACGACCCCGAACGCGAGGGCGAGGGTCTGGGGCCAGGCCTTGGCCGGGCGGGCGCCGGTGTTTCCTGCGGCTGCGGACATGGGTGTTCCTCCGGATCGTGGGGTGCCCGCCGTCCTGGCGGGGCGTTCATCGAGCGGTACCCCGGCGTGATCACCGGTAACGGGGACTCCCCCTTCCGGGGGGTCCCGTTACCGGAACGTCATCAGCCGCCGGGGCTGGTGCACCCGGACTTCGCAGGAACCGGCTCCTCCGGTTCGCCTCGCTCCCCCGGAGGGGGGACCCGGCGTCAGGGCCTCGGCGTCGGGCGGGGTCGGCGGACGACGAACGGGCCGATGGCCAGCAGGTCGACCGGCGCGGAGCCGAAGCACTCGAGGGCGTCGCGGGGGTCGTCGACCATCGGCCGGCCGGCGGTGTTGAGGCTGGTGTTGACCACCACGGGGATGCCGGTGCGGCGCTCGAAGGCAGCGATCATGCGGTGCACCAGCGGCTCGGTCCGGCGGTCGATGGTCTGGATGCGCGCCGTCCCGTCGACGTGGGTGACCGTGGGGATGCGGTCCTTCCACTCGGGGGCGACGTCGTGCACGAAGAGCATGTACGGCGAGGGGATCGGGCCGCGGCTGAAGATCTCCGGCGCCTTCTCCAGCAGCACCATCGGGGCGACCGGGCGGAACTGCTCGCGGCCCTTGACGTCGTTCATCCGCTCGAGGTTGGCCTCGAAGCCGGGGTGGGCGAGCAGCGAGCGGTGGCCCAGCGCCCGGGGGCCGTACTCGCTGCGGCCCTGGAACCAGGCGACGATGCCGTTGTCGGCGAGCACCTCGGCGACGGCCTCCGCGACGTCGTCGGGACGCTCGTAGTCGATCGCCGCCGTCTGCAGCCACCGCTCGATCCCGTCGTCGCTCCACCCGCGGCCCAGCGCGGCACCGGGCATCGGCTCGGTGCGCTCGCCGAGCTCGTGCGCGACGTGCAGGGCGCTGCCCAGCGCGGTGCCGGCGTCACCGGCGGCCGGCTGCACCCAGACCTCCTCGAACGGGCTCTCGGCGAGGACGCGGGTGTTGGCCACGCAGTTGAGCGCGGTGCCGCCGGCCATGGTGAGCACCCGGTCGCCGGTCTGCGCGTGCACCCAGCGGGCCAGGTCGACGAGCACCTCCTCCAGCCGCTGCTGGACGCTGGCGGCGAGGTCGGCGTGGTCCTCGGTCCACTGGTCGCCCTTGCCGAGGCGGGGGGCGAACTCGGAGAAGTCGATCCGCTCGGTGCGGAAGCCGCCGTCGTCGGTGGCGCGGATCAGCTCCGACAGCTCACCGAGGAAGCGCGGCTTGCCGTAGGAGGCCATCGCCATGACCTTGAACTCGTCGGAGCTGCGCAGGAAGCCCAGGTGGTCGGTGAGGTCCTCGTACATGAGGCCCAACGAGTGGGGGAGCGTCTGACCGGCCAGGACCTCCAGCTGCCCGTCGACGTAGCGGCCGGCGAGGTGGCTGTGCGCCTCACCGCGGCCGTCGAGCACGAGGACCGCGTTGTCCCGCTGCGGCGCGGCCAGCCCGGCGGAGGCGGCGTGCGCGACGTGGTGCTTGACGAAGCGGACCTTCGCGGGATCGAGGCCGGGGAGGGCGTGGGTCAGGAAGTCGGGCGCCATCTCGGCGTACTTCTTGCGCATGACGTCGCCGTCGTCGAACAGCCCGGACTCCTCAGGGGTGCCCATGAGCGCGGGGTCGAAGGAGTAGGCGACGGCGTCGAGCTCCTCGGGGCGGATCCCCGCCTCGGCCAGGCACCACGCCGCCGAGAGCTCGGGCAGCTCCCACGCGCTCCACGGCAGCGGGCGCTTGCCGTGCTTGCGCCGGCTGAAGCGCTCCTCCTCCGCCGCGGCCACGACCCTGCCGTCGACGACGAGGGCCGCCGCCGGGTCGTGGTAGATGGCGTTGATGCCGAGGACCTTCACGTGCGCACTCCTCTCGCCGGGCTGGCGCGCCCGGTCTCCCGCTCGATGATCACCGGACGCGGGGGGATCCGCAGCGCGAGTCGCTGGACGGAGGGACCCGGCACGGGCGCGTGCCGGGTCCCTGCCGGCTACAGGGCCGGACGCCGGCTGCTCCAGTCGGTCGCCGACCCGTAGGCCTGTCCCACGCGGAGCACGCCTCCCTCGTCGAACGGCCGGCCGATGACCTGCAGCCCGATCGGGAGCCCGGCCGAGGTGTAGCCGCAGGGCACGGAGAGCGCCGGCAGGCCGGTGACGTTGCCCGGGGCCGCGTGACCGACCCAGGCGTCGATCACCGTCTTCTCCCTCCCCCCGGGGAAGGTGAACGTCTGCTGCCCCACCTCGGCCGCGGCGGCGGGGAGGGTCGGGCACACCAGCGCGTCGAGGCCCTCGAAGGCGCGGCGGAACGCCTGCTGCACCAGCGTGCGGACGCGCAGGGCCTTGATGTACTGCGTGGCGAGCACCGTCTCCCCGGCGTCGAGGAAGACCCGGACGTCGTCGGTGTAGCGGTCCCCCGACTCCCGCAGCATCTCCTGGTGGTACGCGCTGGCCTCGGGCACGAGCACCCCGAACTCGACGGCCATCATCTGGTCGGCGTAGGGGATCTCCACGTCCCGCAGCGTCGCCCCCTGGGCCTCGAGGACGCCGATGGCCTCCCGGACGGCCGACTCCACCTCGGGGTCGACGTCGTCGAAGAAGTAGTTGGTCGGGACACCGAGCGTCAGCCCGCGGACCCCGGCGTCCAGGTCGGCGGTGAAGTCGGGCACCGGCTCCTTCGCGGAGCCCGGGTCGCGGGCGTCGAAGCCGGCGAGGACCTGCAGGGTCAGGGCCGCGTCGCGCACGGTGCGGGTGAGCGGTCCGGCGTGGTCGAGCGACCAGCACAGCGACGTGATCCCGAAGCGGGAGACCCGGCCGAAGGTCGGCTTGAGACCGACCGTGCCGCACACCGACGCCGGGATGCGGATCGAGCCGCCGGTGTCGGTGCCCATCCCCACCAGGCACTCCCCGGCGGCCACCGCGGCGCCGGACCCGCCGCTCGAGCCGCCCGGCACACGTCCGGTGTCCCAGGGGTTGCGGGTCGTCGGGGTCAGCACGCCGTAGGCGAACTCGTGGGTGTGCGTCTTCCCCACCACGACGGCGCCGGCGTCGCGGAGCCGGGCGACGCACGCCGAGTCCTCCGTCGCGAGGTGGTCCGACCGGACCGCCGAGCTGGACGTCGTCGGCAGGCCCGCGGTGTCGTAGAGGTCCTTGATGCCCACCGGGATGCCGTGCAGCGGACCGCGGTACCCGCCGTCGCCGATCTCCTCCTCCGCCTGCCGGGCGGCCTCCAGCGCTTGCTCGGCGGTGACGGCGACGAAGGCGTTCAACCTGCCCTCGACCTCCTCGATGCGGTCGAGGGCGGACTGCACCAGTTCGACCGGGGACAGCGTGCGCCGCTCGATCTGCCGGGCGGCCTCGGCGATGCTGAGCTCGTGGGGTCGCACGTCCTCACGCCCACCGCGCGTCGAAGCCCGAGGCCGGCGGCGTCTCGCCCACCGCGATCCCGTCGAGGCTGTCGTAGAGCCCCAGGACCATGGTCACGGCCGGGCCCGCCGCTGCCCGCCGTTCGGTGCCCAGGTCCAGACGGGCGTGGGCGAGCAGCTGGTCCAGTGCCTCGTCGCCGAGTGGCGAGCGCGGTGTCGGCGCCATGGGTCACCTCTTCCGGGTCGGGAGCGGGACGTGTCGCCCAGGATGCCCGGGTCCGGGTCCCGCGGCATCAGGCGCCGCGGACCCGCAGCAGGTCGTTGGCCTCGACCGCCCTCAGCGCCAGGGTCTTGTAGCCGACCTCCTCGAACAGGACGACGACGCGGTCGTCCTCGACCCGCATGACCATGCCCGGTCCCCACTCGGTGTGCTCCACCGGCGTCTCGGGCGGGAAGGGCGTGTCGGCGTCGACGGTGGTCACGCGTTCCTGCGCGGTGCCGGCCGAGCAGTTGTCGCAGTTGCCGCAGGGCTCGTCGAGCTGCTCACCGAAGTAGCCGAGCAGGAACTGGCGGCGGCAGTCGGTGGTCTCGGCGTAGCCGCGCATCATCTCCACGCGGCTCTGGTCGACCCGCTCGTGGTGCCGGGCGAGCTCGCGGGCGGCGGCCGCGGCCTCGCCCGGGGGCGGCGCGCCCTCGGCCGGGTGCGCGGCACCCTCCTCGTCGAGGACGACGGCCTCGACCTGCTCCAGCAGGTTGAGGTCGCGGGCCAGGGGGGTGGCGGCGCGGCCGGTCTCCTCGCGCAGCTGCCTGACGTCGACGCCCTCCTCGATCCCGGCCGCCGGCGCCGCGGCGACCAGCCCGGCCACCTGCTGCAGCTCTTCCTCGGCCGGGGTGCCGGCGGCGAAGAAGCGGCGCAGACCGAGGTCCTCCTGCCGGTACACCAGGACGGCGAGCGCCGGGTCGCCGTCGCGGCCGGCGCGGCCGATCTCCTGGTAGTAGCTGTCGACCGAGTCGGCCGGCTCGGCGTGGACGACGAAGCGGGTGTCGGGCTTGTCGATGCCCATGCCGAAGGCGGTGGTGGCGACGACGACGTCGAGCTCGTCGTCCATCCACGCGCGCTGGGCGTCCTCGCGCTCGCTCTTCCTCAGGCCCGCGTGGTACGGCCGGGCGCGCAGGCCCCGCTCGGTCAGGGCGCCGGCGAGGTCGAGCGTGCCCCTGCGGGTGGCGCTGTAGACGATGCCCGGGCCGCGGCCGGCCTGGACCTCGCCGGTGGCCCGGTCGAGGACGGCCTGCCGCTTGGCGTGCGCGTCGGCGTGGTGGTCGACCTCCAGCCGGATCTCCGGCCGGTCGAACCCGGCGACGACGACCTCCGGGTCGCGCATGCACAACCGCTCGAGGATCTCCGCGCGCACCGGCGGGGCCGCGGTGGCGGTGAGCGCCAGGACCGTCGGGTGGCCGAGCTGCTCGACCACCTGGCCCAGCCGGAGGTAGTCGGGGCGGAAGTCGTGGCCCCAGGCGGAGACGCAGTGCGCCTCGTCGACGACGAACAGCACCGGGCCGGCGTCGCGGACGGCGTCGACCACCTCGGGCTTGGCCAGCTGCTCGGGGGCGAGGAACAGGTAGCGGACCGTTCCGTCCGCCAGGCCCTCCAGGGCGGCACGCTGGTCGCCGGCGGACAGGCTGGAGTTGAGTTGGGCGGCGCGGCCGACGGCGTCCCCGAGCTCGTCGAGGCGCTCGACCTGGTCGCGCTGCAGGGCGATCAGCGGCGAGACGACGAGCACCGGGCCGTCGAGCAGCTGCCCGGCGACCTGGTAGACCGCCGACTTCCCCGCACCCGACGGCAGCACCGCCAGGGTGTCGCGCCCGGCGAGGACGGCCTGCATGGCCCGCTCCTGACCGGGCCGGAACGAGTCGTGACCGAGGACGTCGCGGGCGACCTCGCGCAGCCGGCGGGTGCGGACGGAGGCCGAGTTGCCGGCGGGGTTGTCACCGGGATTGGGTGGCACCGGCTGCGGCTGCCCGGACGCCGAGATCGGCAAACGGCGCGCGGGTGGACACCGGACGTCCCCGCGGGGACGCGGTGGGGGAGGGGCGAGGGCTCAGCGCAGGTGGGAGCGGCGGGGCCCGACGTCGGCGGAGTCGGCGGCCGCGCGGCCGGCCCACCAGCCCGGGGCGTCGGCCGATGCGCGGCTGCGGCTGCTGCGCACGCGGGGGAACAGCTCGGTGAACGCGTCGTCGACCGCCTCCTGCCGGGAGCGGAGGACCGGCCGCAGGTCCACGCCCTGTTCCGCCGCGGCGGCCGTAGCGGCGCGGTCCCGTGCGCTGGTCAGCCGCTCGCCGATGCGGGCCGCGTAACCCAGGAGGAACGCGCGGCGGAACGAGCGCGAGGCCGACCGCCGTCCCGCCGCCCGCTCGGCGGCCCCGAGGGCCTGGCCGACCTGGAGCAGCAGGGAGGTGAACAGCAGCTCGACGGCGTCGAGGTCGCCGGCGACGCCGACCAGGTTCGCGATGCCCAGGCCCGAGTACCAGACCAGCTGCACGCCGTTGGCGTCGGCGACCGCGCCCAGCAGCTGCACCTTGGCCCGCACGTAGGGGTCGTCGACGTGCACGCGGCGGGTGTCCACGGCCGTGCGCGGCGGCGCCCCGGTGCCGGGGGACGCCGCGTCGACCAGCGCCGCGTCCACCGCGTGGCGGGTCATCAGCTCCTGCGCCTTGGCGGTGAGCGCCTCCGCCTCGTCGGGGAACTCCGTCGACTCGGCCTTGGCCAGCAGTGCGCGGATGCGCCGGAGCACCCGGGCGTCGTCGGGCGGGGGCGCCGGTGCCGCGCGGCGCACCCCCGGGCCCCAGTGGGACGGCGGGGGCACCAGCCGGTCGATCCGCGCCAGCGTGCGCAGCGTCGTGGCCAGGAGCAGCACCTCCCGCCACGCCTCGTCCGCGGGCCGCCCCTCCGCCCGGTGCCACGCGGCCACGACGGCGGGGGTGCCGGCGGTCAGCGCGCCCAGCTCGCGCAGCTGGTCCACCCAGCCCTCGGGCGCCCGGGAGGCGGCGTCGGTGCGCCGGGCGTCCCCGGCGATGAGGGCGACCACCAGCCGGGCCGCCCGGGTGGTCGCCCGGCGGCGGACCGTGTGCGCGACGTCGGCCGGCTGCCAGCCCCGCTCCCACGCGTCCGCCAGGGCCGACAGCAGCGCACGGGTCGCCCCGCCCGACCCGTCGACCCCCGGGTCGCGTCCGGCCAGGACGGCGGCCATCCCGTCCGCGTCCTCGCCGTCGTGGTGCCAGTCGCCGCCGAGGAGCAGGTCGCGGAGCCAGGCGTCGTCGGTCCCGGTCGTCTGTGGCATGCCGCGATGCTCTCCCGGCGAGCGGGTCCCGCCCGGGAGGAGCTGTGGACGGCCGGCCGCCGTCCACAGGCTCGTGCGGCGGCGGCCGCTGGCGTCACCTCGGCCGGCTGAGCCAGTCCCGCTCGATCCGTTCCGCGCTCGCCGGGCGGCCCAGGAGGAAGCCCTGCACCTGCGGGCAGCCCAGCTCCCGGAGGCGCTGCAGCTGCTCGTCGGTCTCCACGCCCTCGGCGGTGACGGTGGCGCCGAGGTGCTGGGCGAGCGCGAGCACGGCGGAGACGATGGCGTCGGTCGGGCGGTCGTCGGGCAGCCGCGCCACGAAGGAGCGGTCGAGCTTGAACGCCTGCGGCGTCCGCTCGCGCAGCGCCGCGAAGCTCGAGTAGCCGGTGCCGAAGTCGTCCACGGCCAGCCGGACGCCCGCGGCCGTGAACCGCTCCAGGGCCGCTCGCGCCCCCGGTTCCAGGGCGCAGGACTCGGTCATCTCCAGCTCGAGGGCGTCCGCGGGCAGCCCGACGCGGTCGAGCAGCGTCAGCACCCGGGGGGCGAAGTCGGCGGGCAGCAGCTGCCGGGGGGAGACGTTGACCGCCACGCGCGGGGTGGCGGCGCCGAAGACCCGCCGCCACCTCGCGACCTGGGTGCAGGCCTGCTCGAGCACCTGCAGGCCGAGCTCGTGGATGAGCCCGGTCTCCTCGGCCGCGGCGATGAACTCCGCCGTCGGCACCTCGCCGCGCTCGTCGTCGTGCCACCGGGCCAGCGCCTCGACGGTCTCGAGCCGGCCGTCGCCCACCCGCACGATCGGTTGGTAGGCGACGGTCACCGCACCGGCTCCGACCGCGCGGCGCAGTGCGGCGCGCAACCCCAGCCGGTCCCGGGTCTGCTGGCGCAGCGGTTCGTTGAACAGCTCGTAGCGGTGCCCCCCGCTGGCCTTGGCCCGCTGCAGGGCCATGTCGGCCGCCCGGAGCACCTCCTCGGCGTGCCCGCTCCCGTCCGCCCCGGCTCCGCCCCGCTCCTCACGGAGCCGCGGCCCGGCCAGGCCCTCCGCATCGGCGACCGCGACCCCGACACTGACCGTCACGACGACCTCCCGGCCGTCGACGGCGTACGGCTGGGCCAGCGCGGCGAGCAGCCGCTCGGCCACCCCGGCCGCCTCCTCGACGCCGCTCACGCCGTCCAGCAGGACGGCCATCTCGTCCCCGCCGAGGCGACCGACGAGGTCGGCGGGCCGCACCGCCTTCTCCAGCCGGCGCGCGACCGCCACGAGCAGCTCGTCGCCGGCGTCGTGCCCGAGCTGGTCGTTGACCCCCTTGAAGCCGTCCAGGTCGCAGTAGAGGACCGCGAACCGGGCGTCGGGCCCGCGCTCGGCCCGGTGCGCCGCGGCGTCCACCCGGTCCATCAGCAGGACCCGGTTGGCCAGCCCGGTGAGGGGGTCGTGGACCGCCGCGTGCTCGGCGGCCGCGATGCTGGCCTGCCGGCCGGTGACCAGCGCGCCGAGGGTCAACCCGGCCAGGGTGAGGGTGACCAGGCCGAGCTGCAGGCGCAACGGGCTCTCCACGACGTCCCGGCCGACCAGCGCCACGGCGACGGCGTTGGCGACGAGGACGGCGAAGGCCACCCGGGGCAGCCCCCCGCGGACGGCGATCCAGATGAGCGGCACGTAGACCAGGTAGGCCAGGTCCAGCCCACCCACCGAGGGCTCGCCGTAGGCGAGGTACACCGTCGCCAGCAACAGGGTGGCCTGCCCGGCGACCTCCAGCCGCCGGTCCAGCACGGGCGCGGCGAGCCGGCCGAGCCACCGGGGCCGGGTGCGGTCCGGCCAGGACGAGCGCTGGTACCCCGGTCCGAGCCGGGGCGGGCCGGTGAGGGGCGGCCGGTCGCGCCACAGTGCGGGCACCCGCCGGCTCGCGACGAGCAGCGCCGGCGTCAGCACCCCGACGCCCGTGGCCCGGCCGGACCAGAAGCCCAGGACACCCCGGAACCACTCGCCCCAGGTCAGCAGCCCCGTGACGGTGTACTGCAGGACCTGGGCGACCGCGACGACGAACGGCCCGGCGACGGCGGCCAGCCCCAGGAGCCAGGCGACGTCGCGTTGGCCGGGGAGGCGCGGGTCGATCCCGAGCCGCCGGAGGAGGAGCCAGGCCACGGCCGTGTGGACGACGGTGTTCAGCACGCCGCCGAGCCAGACGCTGACCCAGCTCACGTCCGGGCTGCCGACCACCAGGCCGTGCAGGGGCTCGGTCAGCAGGAGGAGCGGGGCGTAGCGCAGCCCGAACACCAGCAGCAGGGCGTAGCTCAGCCCCGTCGGCGGGTACCACAGCGACACCTCCTGCCGGGCCTGGAAGACGCTGGCGATGGCGTCCAGCCCCAGCCAGAGCCCCAGGTACACCACCGAGACGATCAGCGGACCGCGCCACCGGCGCATGCTCGTCGCGCCCTCCTGTCCCCGGCGGCCGGACGGGCACCGGCTGCGCACCTCCCCTGCCCCAGGCCCGGAGCCCTACACGCCGGTGCCGCGTGGCGGCCCCCTGCAGGGTCCCGCGGCGAGCCTGCGAGTGGTGGGGGGCAGGGGCGGCCTCGTCCCGGGTCCCGCCCTGAGCCTGCGAAGGGTGGGGAGGACGGCGGCCCCCTGCAGGGTCCCGCCGCGAGCCTGCGAGTGGTGGGGGGCAGGGGGTCCTCCAACTAGCCTGCCGCGGTGACGACCAGCTACCGGATCGCCGAGGCCGCGGCGCTGCTCGGGGTCAGCGACGACACCGTCCGCCGCTGGGTCGACAGCGGCCGGCTCCCGGCGCGGCGCGAGGGCGGTGGCCCGGCCGTCGTCGACGGCGCCGACCTCGCCCGTGTCGCCACCGCGCTGCACGAGGCGCCCGAGCCCGGCGCCACCCGCGGGTCCTCGGCGCGCAACCGGCTGGCGGGCATCGTCACGCGGGTCGTCCGCGACACCGTCATGGCGCAGGTGGAGATCCAGGCCGGTCCGTTCCGGCTGGTCTCGCTGATGTCCCGCGAGGCCGCCGACGAGCTGGGCCTGGAGGTCGGCGTCCGGGCGGTGGCCACGGTCAAGGCCACGCAGGTGGGCGTCGACGTCCCTTGAGCTGTCTCAGCTGAGGACGCCCCCTCCGATCGGATAGCCGCAGCATCGGGTGTGGCAGCGTTATGGTCCTCCGCAGACGCGGATCGCCGATCCGCCGGCGGGGAGGAGACCCGGTGCGCGAGCGGATGGCGGCGGTGCTGGCCGCGGTGGTGCTGGGCGCCACGGCCTGCGGGGGAGGGGACGACGCCGCGGCGTCGTCGGCGTCCGACGACGGCGGCGGGCTCACCGGCACGCTCACCGTCTTCGCGGCCGCCTCGCTCACCGACGTCTTCACCGACCTCGGGCAGCGGCTGGAGCGCGCGAACCCGGACCTGACCGTGCAGTTCAACTTCGCCGGCAGCTCGGCCCTGGCCACCCAGCTCACCCAGGGCGCCCCGGCCGACGTCTTCGCCTCGGCCAACGGCGCGCAGATGGACGTCGTCACCGACGCCGGCCTGGCCGACGGCGACCCGACCGTCTTCACCGCCAACGTCCTGCAGATCGCCGTCCCCGCAGGCAACCCGGCCGGCGTCACCGGGCTCGCCGACCTCGGCCGCGAGGAGCTCACGGTCGCCGTCTGCGCGCCCGAGGTGCCGTGCGGCGCGGCCGCCGAGGACGTCTTCACCGCTGCCGGCGTGACCCCGCGCCCGGACACCCAGGAGGAGGACGTGCGCGCCGCGCTCACCAAGGTCGAGCTCGGCGAGGTCGACGCCGCGCTCGTCTACGCCACCGACGTGGTCGCCGCCGGGGACGCCGTCGAGGGCATCGCCGTGCCGGAGGCCGAGGACGCCGTCAACGACTACCTGCTGTGCACCCTGGCCGCCGCACCCGACCCGGAGGCCGCGCGCGCCTTCGTCGACCTGGTCCTGTCCGAGGAGGGGCAGCAGGCGCTCGAGGCGGCCGGCTTCCGGGCCCCGTGAGGCGCCCCCGGACACCGGCGCCCCTCCTGGTCCCCGCCACCCTCGCGGTCGCCTTCCTCGTCCTCCCCCTGGCCGGGCTGCTGATCCGGACGCCGTGGTCGCAGCTCGGCGCGCTCCTCACCGCCCCGGGCGTCGGGCAGGCGCTGCGCCTCTCCCTCGTCTCCGCGACCCTCGCCACCGCCGTCTCCGTGGTGCTCGGCGTCCCGCTGGCCTGGGTGCTCGCCCGTTCGCGGGCGCGCGGCCGGGCGGTGCTCCGCGCGCTGGTCACCGTGCCGCTGGTCCTGCCCCCGGTCGTCGGCGGCGTCGCGCTGTTCCTCGTGCTCGGCCGGCAGGGCATCGTCGGGAGCTGGCTGGCCGCGACGACCGGGATCACCATCCCGTTCACCACCGCCGCCGTCGTCATCGCCGAGACGTTCGTGGCGATGCCGTTCCTCGTCATCAGCGTCGAGGGCGCGCTGCGGGCCGCCGACGCCCGCTTCGAGGACGCCGCCGCCACCCTCGGGGCCGACCGCTGGACCACCTTCCGCCGGGTCACCCTGCCGCTGGTCGCGCCCGGCGTGGCCGCCGGCGCGGTGCTGTGCTGGGCGCGGGCGCTGGGGGAGTTCGGCGCGACGATCACCTTCGCCGGGAACTTCCCGGGGACGACGCAGACGATGCCGCTGGCCGTCTACCTGGCCCTGCAGCGCGACCCGCAGGCGGCGATCGTGCTCTCCCTGGTGCTGCTGCTCGTCTCGGTGGCCACCCTGCTCCTGTTGCGCGACCGCTGGCTCGGACGGGGGGCGGCCGCGTGAGTCTCGCCGCGGAGATCGCCGTGCAGCGCGGCCCGGTCACCGTCGACGTCGCCGTCGAGGTGGCCGACGGCGAGGTGCTCGCCGTCCTCGGACCCAACGGCGCGGGCAAGTCCACGCTGCTGCGGGTGCTGGCCGGCCTGCTGCCCCCGGACGGCGGCCGGGTCGCCGTCGGCGGGCGGACCTGGGACGACGTCACCGCCGGCGTCCACCTGCCCGCGCACCGCCGCCCGCTCGGGATGGTCTTCCAGGACCACCTGCTCTTCCCGCACCTGTCGGTGCGCGAGAACGTCGCCTTCGGCCCGCGCACGCGCGGGGTGCCGAGGGCCGCGGCGCGGGCCGCCGCCGACGGCTGGATCGAGCGGGTGGGCCTCGCGGGCCTCGGCGACCGCCGGCCCGGGCAGCTCTCCGGCGGGCAGGCGCAGCGGGCGGCGCTGGCCCGGGCGCTGGTGGGCGACCCGGCGCTGCTGCTGCTCGACGAGCCGCTGTCGGCGCTGGACGCCCGCACCCGCCTCGCCGTCCGCGCCGAGCTGCGCCGTCACCTCGCCGACTTCGCCGGCAGCACCGTCCTGGTCACCCACGACCCCGTCGACGCCATGGCGCTGGCCGACCGGGTGCTCGTCGTCGAGGACGGGGCCGTGGTGCAGGCCGGCACACCGGCGGACGTGGCCCGGCACCCGCGCACCGACTACGTCGCCCGGCTGGTCGGGCTCTCGCTGCTGCCGGGCACCGCCGACGGCCTGACCGTGCGGCTGGACGGCGGGGGCGTGGTCGCCGTGGCCGAGCCGGCGCGGGGGCCGGTGCTGGTGGCCGTCCGCCCCGAGTCGGTGGCGCTGTACCCGTCGCGGCCCGAGGGCAGCCCGCGCAACGCGTGGCCGGCGCGGGTGGCCGGCGCGACGCCGCACGGGTCGACCGTGCGCTGCGAGCTCGACGGCGAGGTGCCGCTGGTCGCCGACGTCACCGCGACCGCGTTCGCGGAGCTGGGCCTGGCCCCGGGCTCGCCGGTGTGGGCGGTGGTCAAGGCCTCCGAGGTCGCCGTCTACACCCGGTGACAGGGTGGCGGGCATGAGCGTGGTCGCCGGGCTGGTCCTCGCCGCCGGGGGCGGCCGCCGCTACGGCATGCCCAAGGCGCTGGTCGAGTACGAGGGCAGCCTCCTGGTCGAGCGGGCGGTGCGGACGGCGCGCGCGGTCTGCGACCCGGTGCTCGTCGTCCTCGGCGCCCGGGCGGTCGACGTCTGGCGGACCGCCGACCTCGACGGCGCCACCGTGCTGGCCAACCGCGACTGGGAGACCGGCATGGCCTCCAGCCTGCGCACCGGCCTCGACGGCCTGCGCGGCTGGCCGGGGCGGGTCGACGCCGCCCTGGTCACGCTGGTCGACATGCCGGGGATGACGCCGGAGGCGCTGCGCGTCCTCGCCGCGCACGCCGCCCCCGACGCACTCGCCGTCGCCACCTACGACGGCGTCCGCGGGCACCCGGTGCTCCTCGGCCGCGAGCACTGGGCCGGGGTGGCGGAGACGGCCACCGGTGACGAGGGCGCCCGCCGCTACCTGGCCGCGCACGGTGTCACCGAGGTCGACTGCACCGGCCTGGCCGACCCGGTGGACCTCGACGTGCCGCCCGGCGGGGTAGCTTCGGCGCCGTGATCGCCCGGGTCGTCGACGAGCCGCTGTCGGTCGCCGAGCACGAGCAGGCCGTGGCCGACTCCGGTGCCGGCGCCGTCGTCTCCTTCTGCGGGGTCGTCCGCGACTCCGACGGCGGCCGGTCGGTGACCGAGCTGGAGTACGTCGGGCACCCGACGGCCGAGGCGGTGATCGCCGAGCTGGCCGAGGAGTTCGCCGCCCGACCCGAGGTGCGGGCGGTCGCCGTCTCCCACCGGGTCGGCCTGCTGGGCATCGGTGACGTCGCCCTGGCCTGCGCGGTCAGTGCCGCCCACCGCGGCGAGGCCTTCCGCGCCTGCGCCGACCTCGTCGACGAGGTGAAGGAGCGGCTGCCGATCTGGAAGCGGCAGGTCTTCACCGACGGCGAGGAGGAGTGGGTCGCCTGCCCCTGAGACGCCGGGGCAGGGGGCGCGGACGATCGCGTTCCGTCACCGATCTGTGTCCCTGCGTGCACCGCGGCACCTTGACCCGGCGCGGCCCCCGTGGCACAACAGTGCCGGAGCTCCAAGGGCGGGGCGCGGGTCTCCTGGCACGTCGCCATCCCGGACGGAGGTGGACCACGGTGCCGGCCCCCCGGCGTGATCCCGTCCTGGAGTCGATGCCGCTGGGCTACATGTCCGTCGACGCCGACTGGTGCATCACCTACGTCAACGCGGCCGGCGAGGCCGTCGTCGGTCAGACCTGGGACGAGCTGGTCGGGGTCGACTACTGGTCGGTCTTCCCGGCCAACGCGGCCAACGAGTTCGGCCGCGCCTTCCGCGAGGTGGTCGCGAGCGGCCGGCCGCAGACGATCGAGGCCTTCTACCCCGAGCCGCTCAACCGGTGGTTCGAGGTGCGCGCCGTCCCGGTGCCGACGGGGCTCACGATGTACTTCTCCGAGGTCACCGCCCAGCGCCTGGCGCAGGACCGCCTGGCCCTGCTGGCCCGGGTGGGCGCCGAGCTGACCGGCACCCTCGACCTCACCGAGGCGGTGCGGCGCATCCCGCGCCTGGTCGTGCCCGAGCTGGGCGAGGCCTGTCTGCTCACCGTCCTCGACGACGAGGGCCGCCCGCGCGACCTGGGCTCCTGGCACGGCGACCCCGCCCGCCGCGACACCCTCACCCGCTACGCCTCGGTCCGGCTGCCGGCGATGCCCGCGGCGGCACCGGTCGTCCGGGCCCTGGCCGGCGAGACGGTGGCCGCCGACGGCGCCGACGTGCTCGCCGCCATCCCCGACCCCGAGGCCCACGAGCTCTACCGCGAGCTGGGCGCGCCCTCGGTGCTGGCCGTGCCGCTGCCCGGCCGCGACCGGGTCATCGGCGCGCTGACCTTCCTCGCCGGCAGCGGCAGCAGCACCGTCCGCGTGGACCCGCTGACCGCGCGCGAGGTGGCCGGCCGGGTGGGGCTGGCCCTGGACAACGCCCGGCTGTTCGCCCGGCAGCAGCAGCTGGCCGAGACCCTGCAGCGCAGCCTGCTCACCACGCCCCGGCGCTCGCCCCTGGGCCGGATCGCGGTGCGCTACACCCCTGCCGCCGAGGCGGCCCGCGTCGGCGGCGACTGGTACGACGCCTTCACCCAGCCCGGTGGGGGCACGACGCTGGTCATCGGCGACGTGGTCGGCCACGACACGGCGGCCGCGGCGGCCATGGGCCAGCTGCGCTCGCTGCTGCGGGGCATCGCCGCCTACAGCGACGCCGGCCCGGCCGAGGTGCTGCGGGGCCTGGACACCGCGATGGCCACCCTGGACGTCGACACGTTCGCCACGGCCGCCGTCGGCCGGTTCGAGCGGGCGCCGGAGGACGCCGCCGCCGGCCGGACCCGGATGACGTGGTCCAACGCCGGGCACCTGCCGCCGCTGGTCCTGGCGCCCGGTGGCGGACCGGTGGCGCTGCCCGAGGGCCCGGGCGACCTGCTGCTCGGCGTCGACCCGGACAGCCCGCGCACCGAGTGGACGGTGTTCCTGGAGCGGGGCACCACGGTGCTGCTGTTCACCGACGGCCTGGTCGAGCGGCGCACGACCGACCTCGACAGCGGGCTGGCGCGGCTGCTCGCCACGGCCCGCGAACTGGCCGACCGCCCGCTCGAGGAGCTCTGCGACGAGCTCATCGAGCGGCTGGTGCAGGGCCGGCCCGAGGACGACGTCGCCCTGGTGGCCCTGCGCCTGGACGGCTGGGACGCCGGCGGCTGGGACACCGACGGCTGGGACGCCGACGGCTGAGCGGCCTCAGCCGACGGGGCTGCCGTCGTCGTCGGTGCGGCGCGGGGTGCCGCGCTGGCCGGCCTCCCCGGCGCGCTCCTCCTCCAGCTCGACCTCGCCCTCCAGCCGGTGCGCCTCGCCGGCCACCGTGGCGGCGGCGTCACCGTGCGACTGGCCGTAGACCTCCTCGGCCCGCCCCAGCAGCTCCTGCGCCTTCGCCCTGGCCTTGTCGATGAAGCTCATCGCGCTCCCGCCCTCCCTGGTCCCCGGGCCGGTGCCCGGTGTGCAGCATCCCGGATCTCGCCGACCAGCTCCTCCAGGATGTCCTCCAGTGCCACCACGCCGACCACCCGGCCCCCGTCGGTGACCGCGGCGAACTGCGCCCGCCCGGCCTGCATGACCGCGAGGGTGCGGCGCAGGTCGTCGGCGGCGGCCACCCGCGGCAGGGGGCGGGTGATGTCGCGGACCCGCGGCTCGGGTGCTCCGTCGGAGACCAGGACGTCCTTGACGTGCACGTAGCCGAG
This sequence comes from Geodermatophilus maliterrae, assembly GCF_041018925.1. Classification (NCBI taxonomy): domain Bacteria; kingdom Bacillati; phylum Actinomycetota; class Actinomycetes; order Geodermatophilales; family Geodermatophilaceae; genus Geodermatophilus; species Geodermatophilus maliterrae. The sequence continues at coordinate 5,862 of NZ_JBFNXQ010000038.1, read as the reverse complement.
CAGCCGCTCGCCGTCGGCGACCGGGAAGCGGGAGAACCCGGTGGCGGCGGCCGCCCGCTCGACGGCGGCGGTGTCGTCGCCGGGGGAGACGACGGTCAGCGCCGCACGCGGGATGAGCACCGAGCGGGTGTCGCGGTCCTCGAGGCCGAGGGCGCCGGTGAGCAGCTCGTGGCCCCGCGCGTCGAGCAGCCCGCCGGCGCGCGACTCGTCGAAGAGGCCGGCCACCTGGTCGCGGGTGAACGCGCTGGTGACCTCGTCCTTGGGCTGCACGCCCAGCAGCCGCAGCACGCCGTTGGCCAGCGCGTTGAGCGCCACGATGACCGGCTTGAGGACGGTGACGACGGCCGCCAGCGGCGGCGCGAGTGCCAGCGCCGCGCGGTCGGGCCCGGCCAGGGCGAGGTTCTTGGGCACCATCTCGCCGATCACCACGTGCAGCGCGACGACGACGGTCAGCGCGATGACGAAAGCGATCGGGTGCACCAGCGCCTCGGGCACCGCCAGCAGCTCGAAGGCCGGCTCGAGCAGGTGCGCCACCGCTGGCTCGCCGATGGCACCCAGGCCCAGCGAGCAGACCGTGATCCCGAGCTGGGCGCCGGCCATCATCAGCGAGACGCGCTCCATCGCCGCGAGCGTCGTCCGGGCGCGGCGTGAGCCGGCCTCGGCCAGCGGCTCGATCGACGAGCGCCGGGCGGAGACCAGCGCGAACTCCGCGCCGACGAAGAAGGCGTTGGCCAGCAGCAGCACGACGGCGACCAGCACGCCGACCCAGTCACCCACGGTCGGCCTCCTCGTCACCGGTCGTGGCGGGCAGCCCGCCGACCACCGCCCGCTCCACGCGGGTGCCGTCCACCCGGTCGACCTGCACCCACACGCCGGCCGGCAGCCCCTCGGCGTCGGCGGCCAGCTCCGGCGGCAGGGTGGGCCGCGCCTCGATCCGGTCGCCGACCTCGGGGATGCGGCCCAGCACGTGCAGCACCAGGCCGCCCAGGGTCTCCCAGTGCCGGTCGGCGGGGACCGCCAGGCCGGTGGCCCCGGCCACCTCGTCGGGGCGCAGCAGCCCCGACACCGACCAGGTGCCGTCGCCGCGGTCGACGACGTCGTCGCCGGTCTCGGTGTCGTACTCGTCGGTGAGGTCGCCGACGAGCTCCTCCACCAGGTCCTCCACGGTCACCACGCCGTCGGTGCCGCCGTACTCGTCGACGACGACGGCCATCTGCAGCCCACTGCGGCGCAGGTCGCCGAGCAGGTCGTCCAGCCGCCGCGACGTCGGGACGAACAGCGCCGGCAGCATCACCGCCGACACCGGCGTGGCCGCCCGCCGGTCGCGGGGGACGGCGAGGGCGTGTTTCACGTGCACCATCCCGACGACGTCGTCGACACCGCCGGCGGCGACGACCGGGAAGCGGGAGTGGCCGGAGTCGCGGGCGGTGGTGAGCACCTCGGCGACGGGCGCGTCGGCGTCGACGGTGGTGGTGCGGGTGCGCGGGGTGGCGGCATCGCTGGCCCGCAGCTCGCCGAAGGCCAGGCCGCGCTCGAGCAGGACGGCGGTCTCGGCCGGCAGCGTGCCCTGCCGGCCCGAGCGGCGGACCAGCGAGGTGAGCTCCTCCGGGGAGCGGGCCGAGGCCAGCTCCTCCTGCGGCTCGACGCCGAACAGCCGGCGCAGCAGCACGTTGGCCCCGCCGTTGAGGAACCGGATGAGCAGCGCCGTGGCGCGGGTGAAGCCCCGCTGGAAGCCGGCGACGGCCCGCGCGGTGCGCAGCGGGTCGCTGATCGCCAGGTTCTTGGGCACCAGCTCGCCGAACACCATCGTCAGCGCGGTGGCCAGGACCAGCGCCACGGTGATCGACACCGACCGGGCGGCGGCGCCGGACAGGCCGACCGACTCCAGCGGTCCCCGCAGCAGGGCGGCGATCGACGGCTCGGCGACGAAGCCGATGGCCAGGTTGGTGATCGTGATGCCGAGCTGGGCGCCCGACAGCTGGGTGGACAGGGTGCGCAGCGCGTCGAGCACGCCGGAGGCGCCGCGCGTGCCCGCCGCCGCCTCGCGCTCCACGGTGGGCCGGTCGACGGTCACCAGGGCGAACTCGAACGCCACGAAGGCGGCGCAGGCGAGGACGAGGACGAGGCCGACCAGGAGGAGCAACCACTCGGTCATGCGGCGCCTCGGAGGCGGGGGTGGGACGGGGGACGGCTCGTATGGTGAGGCAGGCTCACGAGGGGGCGGTCATCCTCCGGCGAAGGGGGGCAGCACGTCGACGACTGCCCCGGGTGCCAGCTGCAACGCGCGGTCGCGCGTCTGCGTTCCGTCGACGAGGAACGAGCAGGCGGTGAGCACGCGCTCGAGCCGCTCGCCGTGGGTCTCGACGATCCGGCCCACCAGCTCCTCGAGCGTGCCGGCCGCGCAGGTCTCGGTGTCGACACCGGCCGCGGCGCGGGCGCCCGCGAAGTACCGCACGGTGACCGTCGGGGCGGTGGGGTGGGGGAGGGAGACAGCGGTCACGCCGCTCACCCGCCGATCGCCGACATCGGCCGGCTCGGCTGCAGGAAGCTCGGGTCGTCGATGCCGTGGCCGGGCAGCTTGGCCAGCGTGGCGATCCGCCAGCGGTCGGCCAGCTCGTCGTCGGTGGCGCCCTCGCGCATCGCCGTCCGCAGGTCGGACTCCTCGCGGGCGAACAGGCAGTTGCGGATCTGCCCGTCGGCGGTCAGCCGCGTCCGGTCGCAGGTGCCGCAGAACGAGCGGGTCACCGAGGCGATGACGCCGACCGTGGCGGGACCGCCGTCGACCAGCCAGCGCTCGGCGGGCGCGGAGCCGCGCTCCTCGGTGTCGGGCGTGAGCACGTGCGCGGCCGACAGCCGCTCCAGGATGTCCTCGGCGGTGACCATCTCGCCGCGGGTCCAGGCGTGGTGGGCGTCGAGCGGCATCTGCTCGATGAAGCGCAGCTGGTAGCCGCGCTCGAGGCAGAAGTCGAGCAGCGGGACGGCGTCGACTTCGTTCATGCCACGGAGCAGGACGGCGTTGACCTTGACCGGGGTGAGCCCGGCGTCGTGCGCGGCGGCGAGGCCGGCGAGGACGTCGTCGAGGCGGTCGCGGTGGGTGAGCGCCCTGAACCGCTCGCGGTCGAGGGTGTCGAGGCTGACGTTGATCCGGTCCAGCCCCGCCGCGGCCAGCGCCGGTGCGACCCGGGCCAGGCCGATGGCGTTGGTGGTGAGGCTGACCTCCGGCCGCGGGGACAGCGCGGTGGCGGCCTCGACGATGCCGACCAGGCCGGGGCGCAGCAGCGGCTCGCCGCCGGTGAACCGGACCTCCTCGATGCCCAGCCGCTCCACGCCGATGCGCACCAGCCGGACGACCTCGTCGTCGGTGAGCTGCTCGACCTTGGGCAGCCACTGCAGGCCCTCCGGCGGCATGCAGTAGGTGCAGCGCAGGTTGCAGCGGTCGGTCAGCGAGACCCGCAGGTCGGTGGCGACGCGGCCGTGGCGGTCGACCAGCCCGCCGCTGCCGGGGGACACGGCCGGCGCGGGCGTGCGGCGCACCACCGGGTCGGGCAGCGGGCTGGGGGTGGTCACGACAGTGAATGTAGTGGCGCGCGGCCCGTCCGCGCCGCCTCCGGACACGACGACGGGGGCGACCCGGGTGTGGGTCGCCCCCGTCGGGGGATGCGGATCAGGCGGGGGTCAGCCGATCGGGGTGGGATCGGTCGGGTCCGGCGGGACCGGCACCGAGCCCTGGATGCGGTTGCGCGCCTGGCAGTCGGTGGTGCAGTTGGTGGCACCGGCCGACAGCTCGATCGCGTCCTCGCCGAGCACGCCGCCCATGCGGCCGCCCGAGGTGACCGACCAGCGGGTGGTGGTGGCGGTCTGCTCGAGCTTGGTGGCCACCTGCGGGCTGTCCTTGCCGAGCAGCATCTGGTGGGTGGCGTCGGCGGCGACGCCGTCGCCGAGGTTGATCTTGCCCGTGTACTCGTTCACGAAGTAGAAGAGGCCGGCGCCCAGGGTGTGGACGTACTCGATCGCGGTGCCGAACTCCTGCTCCATCTGGAAGATGCCGCCCTGGGGGGCGTCCTTCGACTGGACCTTGAACTTGCCGCCCGCGGTGCTGAACTCGGTGACGAGGACGTCGTCACGCAGGCGCAGGTCGCTGATCCGGACGCTGCGCAGCTGCGCGGCGGTGAGCACCGGGACCTTCGAGGCGAACACGACGGTCGGCCGGGTGACCATGCGCTCGGCGCTGGGCGCCCCGGTCAGCGTGTAGTCGTAGACACCCAGGGTCGTAGGGTCGATCCTGTAGGTGACGTGCCGGCCACGGACGGTGATCGGGCTCGTCGGCGTCACGCCCTGCAGGCGCGTCTCACGGCCGGCGGCGGGGTCGTACGTCCGGCCGTTGACGGTGACCGAGAAGTCGCCGCCGGCGCTGCCGCCCTCGGTGCCGCCGTCGTCACCGCCGGCCCACGCGGTGCCGGGCGCGAGCAGGGAGACGAAGGCCGAGACGGTGGCGAGCAGCAGGACGAGCGCGGCACGGAGGGGCAGCGGGCGCGAAGCGGGCTGCGGGGTGCTGGGGGCCACGGGGCTCCTCTGTTTCGGTGAGCGGGTCGTCGCAGAAAGTACATGAAGCTTCATGTATTCCGGAGGCGGACACGCCACGTCGACGAACCGGGACGACGACACCCGAGCGGGTGGTTACCGTCGAGGAGCCACCCGAGGAGCCCGCGGACGGATCCGCGCTCGCCCGTGGCCAGGAAGCGCGAGAGAGCCCGTGTCACCCCGCACCGTCTTCGGGCCCTATGCCCGCCTGTTCGCCGTCCCGGGGGCCGCCTGGTTCTCCCTGGCCGGCTGGGTCGCCCGCCTCCCGCTGCCGATGCTCGGCCTCGGCGCGGTGCTGCTCGTCGAGGGCGAGTCCGGCAGCTACGCCCTGGCCGGCGCCGTCTCCGGGACGCTGGCGCTCTCGGCCGCGGTGGCCGGACCGCAGTGGTCGCGGGCCATGGACCGGCGTGGCCAGGGGGCCGTGCTGCGGGTGGCGATGGCCGCCTACCTGGTCACCGGGCTGGCCTTCGTCGGCGTCGTGGTCGGCGACGCGCCGCGCTGGAGCTGGTTCCTCCTCGCCGCGCTGACCGGGGCGAGCCTGCCGAACATCGGCGCGATGGTGCGCGCCCGGTGGGCCGCCGCGCTGGAGGACGCCGAGCGGCGGCAGACCGCCTTCGCCTTCGAGGCCGTCGTCGACGAGGTCGTCTTCGTCGTCGGGCCGCCGCTGGTGACCGTGCTGGGCACGCTGGTCGCCCCGGCCGCCGGCTTCACCACCGGCATCGTCCTCGGGACGGTCGGCGGGCTGTGGCTGGCGCGCCAGCGGGGCACCGAGCCCGCGGTCGTGCCGGTGGCGGCGGGCCAGCGGCGCGGCCGGGCGGTCGCGCTCGGGCCGGCGGTGCTCGTCGTCTGCGCGGCCTACCTGGGCGTGGGCACGGTGTTCGGCGCGATGGACGTCGTCGTCGTCGGGTTCGCCGAGGAGCAGGGGGTGCCCGCCCTCGCGGGGCTGGCGCTGGCCCTCTATGCCGGCGGGAGCCTGGTCGCCGGCCTGGCCTACGGCGTCGCCCGGCTGCGCGGCACGCTGTCGGCGCGCTTCCTCGTCACCGCCGTCGCCTTCGGGCTGGCCGCGCAGGCGCTGTGGGCCGTGGCCTCCCTGCCGCTGCTGGTCGGCGCCGGGTTCCTCGCCGGGCTCGCCGTCGCGCCGGTGCTCGTCTCCGGCGCCTCGCTGGTCGAGTCGCGGGTGCCGCGGGCGGCGTTGACCGAGGCGCTGGCGTGGACCAACACCGGGCTCACCCTGGGGGTCACGGCCGGGTCGGCGCTGGCCGGCGCGGCCGTCGACGCCTG
>NZ_JBFNXQ010000037.1:0-45989 GCF_041018925.1 Geodermatophilus maliterrae | reverse complement strand
GGCGGCGACCGAGGGCGGCGTCGGCGCGCTCGCGCCAGTCCGGGCCGTGCAGCCGGCGCATGAGGACGTCGTCGCCGTTGCCGGCCTGCACGCGGACGCTGACCCAGCGGTCGACCGGGCGGACCGGGTGGGTGATCCAGCGCTGCCCGCGGACCAGCCGGCCGCCGGTGTCCATGACCCGCAGGGCCAGGTCGGAGTCCTCGCGGAAGGCGCGGGGGAAGCGCTCGTCGAACCCGCCGACGGCGGCCAGCACGGCGCGGCGGTAGGCGAGGTCGGCGGTGATCCAGCTGCTGGTGGCCAGGCCCGCGGTACCGCGCTCCCAGTCGGTCGGCCGGCGGTCCTCGGGCAGCGGCACGCGGACGCGGCCCTGGCTGCCCGCGACGTCGGCGGGCAGCCCGCTGAGGTCCGCTGCGAGCCGCTCGTACCAGTCGGGGTCGGGGACGACGTCGTCGTCGAGGAAGGCCACCCACGGGGTGCGCGCCGTCCGCCAGCCGAGGTTGCGGGCGCGGGCGGGGCCACCGCCTCCGGTGCGGACCACGCGGACCGGCGGCAGACCGGGCCGCTCGACGGCCAGCGGGGGCCCGTCGGGCCGGTCGTCGACGACGACGAGCTGGGCCGGACGCGGGCCGGGCGCGGCCGCGAGGGCGTCGAGGAGCACGTCGAGCGACGGCCGGCCGATGGTCGGCACGACGACACTGCACTCCGCGAGCATGATCGCGCCCTGCCCGACCGTGGCGCCCGCCAAACACTACGGGCTTGAAGTTCCCCCGGACGTCGCTCGGTCCCCTGCACGGTCCCGCCACGAGCCCGCGAGTGGCGGGGGGCAGGCGGGTCCTTCCGTCAGCGGCGGATGCGCGTGGCCGCGGAGACGCGGGCGAGGGCGTCGGTGACCACCGCGGCGTCGTTCCCCAGCAGGGTGAGCAGGTGGGCGACGAGCTCGTCGTGGGTGGCCGCGGCGGCCTGCACCCGCGCCCGGCCGGCGTCGGTGAGCCGGGCGTGCAGCAGCCGCCGGTCGCCGGGCCGCCGCTCGCGCACGACGAGCCCCTGCTCGACCAGCCGGCCGACCGTGCTGGTCACCCCGGCCCGCGACAACCCGAGGGCCTCGGCGACCTCGCCCATGGTGGCCCGCTCCCCCGGCGCCTCGGCGATCCGCCGCAGGGCCTCGAAGCCGGTGAGGGAGAGGTCGTGGTCGCGGTGCAGCGCGGAGTCGACGCGGTGGGTGATCCGGTCGTGCACCTGGACGATGCGCAGCCAGGTCTCGGCCGGGCGGGGGGCGGCTCCGGGGAGCGTCGCCGGGTCCGACGGCACGGCGTCGGACGGGGTCCCGGCCGCCAGCACGTCCTCGGAGCCCATCGGCCCATCCTCGCCGAAGTCTCGTTCAGGCGCTCCCGGTCGGCCACGGCGGGGCGAGGGGGGACCCGCGCCGGGCCGCCACGAGCACCAGTCCGGTGGCACTGACCAGCAGTGCCAGCCCGGCCGCGACCATCGGGACGGGCAGGGGGTCGGCGACCGGCGTCGCGGCCGCGACCCCCTCCAGCCGCACGGCGGCGGTGACCGCCGAGGTGCTCCCGGTCAGCTCCACGGTGGTCGCCCCGGCGTCCGCCCCGCCGGGCACGCGCACGGTGATCTCGACGGTGCCGTCCGGGCCGGCCGGCACGGTCGCGAGGACGGTGCCGTCGTCGTCCCGGACGGTGACCTCCTCACCGGGCGCGAAGCCCGTGCCGGTGACCACGACCTCGCCACCGGCGGGGACCTGGTGGGCCGAGGCGCTGGCCGTGCCGAGGTCGGTGCCCGGACCGTCGGCCGGCGACCCGGACGCGGTCTCCGGCGCCGGCCGCCCCGGCACGGGCAGCACGTCGGGCACCGGAAGGGCACCCGCGGGCGGCCCCGGGGCAGGCGTGGGGTCCGGGGAGGGTGCCGGGGTCGGCTCGGGCGAGGGCGCCGGGACGACGTCGCCCGGTGGGGGCTCCGCCGCGGCCGGTGGCGCGGTGATCGCCGCGCAGTCCTCCTCCGCGGGACGGGTGTAGTCGTGGCCCTCGAGCTCGTCGACGTAGGCGGTGCCCGACCCGTCGAGCGGGGCGTACTCCAGCCGGCTGTCGATCGTCTCGCCCCAGTCGACGGCGTCGGTGCGCAGCACGACCGTCGCCCCGGGCTGGACCTCGGCCCGGTCCTCGCCCCCGGGCCGACGGGTGGTGGCCAGCGTGACCGCGTAGGCGACGGTGCCGGCGGTCACCTCGACCACCACGCCCCCGGGGCGGCAGCTGGGCCCGTGGGTGACGCGGGCGTCGGGCCGGGTCGGGTCGTCGATGGCGGCCGCGGGCACGGCGGTGGCGACGCCGAGGGCGAGCAGGCCGGCGACGGTGGACAGCAGGGCGAGCCCCGTCGTCACGACGGGGCGGGGCGGACGCGGCGGCGTCGTCCCGACCGGCACGGAATCCCCCTCGAGCGGTCGCGCCGCGCACGGTGGGTCCGCGAGGAGCGCAGCCCCCATGATGCGGTCGATCACCGCCTGCCGACGAGGAGTCCACGGCGCGTCGCCCGGCCAACCGGCGTGTCGGGTCCCGGGCGTGTCGTACCGGCCGGTACGGGGCCGTCCGCTGACGAGACGCCGGTCACTACGGTGACGGCCGTGGACTCAGCAGCCGGGACCGGACGCCGCCGCCAGAACGAGGTCTACCGCGCCGGGGTGTACGGGCGCTCACCGCTGGTGCCCACCACCGCACGGCCGCTGCAGCGCCGCGCCCGGCGGCGGCTGACCGCCCGGGCCTACGCCTACGTCGCCGGGGGTGCCGGCGAGGAGCACACCCAGCGGGCCAACCGGGCCGCGTTCGACCGGTGGGCCGTCGTCCCCCGGGTGCTGCGCGACGTCAGCGCCCGCGACACCTCCGTCGAGCTCTTCGGCCGGCGCATCCCGGCACCCCTGCTGCTCGGGCCGGTCGGTGCGCTGGAGCTGGTGCACCGGGAGGCCGACCTGGCGGTCGCCCGCGCCGCGGCGTCCCTGGGCGTGCCGTTCGTCTTCTCCAACCAGGCGTCGGTGCCGATGGAGACCTGCGCGGCCGCGATGGGGGACGCCCCCCGCTGGTCCCAGCTCTACTGGTCCACCTCCGACGAGCTCGTGGAGAGCCTGGTGCACCGGGCCGAGGCGGCCGGCTGCGAGGCGCTGGTGGTCACGCTCGACACCACGATGCTCGGCTGGCGCCCGCGCGACCTCGACCTCGGCCACCTGCCCTTCGCGCTGGGCAAGGGCATCGCGCAGTACACCTCCGACCCCGTCTTCCGCCGGCTGGTCGAGCAGCGGGTCGCCGAGGCCGGGGACGCCGCACCCGCCCAGGCCGGGGAGGCCGCCGGGCGCGACCGGCAGCCGCGGCCCACGCTGGCCGCCGTCCTGGCGATGGTCGGGATGGCGCGCGCCTGGCCGGGACCGCTGCGGGAGAACCTGCGCTCACCGCTGCCGCGTGCGGCCGTCGAGACCTTCCAGGCCATCTACTCGCGGCCCTCGATCACCTGGGCCGACCTCGCCTGGCTGCGTGCCCGCACCCGGCTGCCACTCCTGCTCAAGGGCGTGCTGCACCCCGACGACGCCCGCCGCGCCCTGGACGAGGGGGTCGACGGCGTGGTGGTCAGCACGCACGGCGGGCGGCAGGTGGACCGCTCGATCTCCGCGCTGGACGCGCTGCCCGACGTCGTGGCCGCGGTCGGCGACCGGGCGCCCGTGCTGCTCGACAGCGGCATCCGCAGCGGCGCCGACGTCCTCGTGGCCGTGGCCCTCGGGGCGCGCGCGGTGCTGCTGGGCCGGCCGTACGCGTGGGGGCTGGGCCTGGCCGGGGAGGCCGGGGTGCGGCAGGTGGTGTCCGACGTCCTCGGCGAGTTCGACCTGTCGCTGGGCCTGACCGGGCACACCTCGGTCGGGGAGCTGACGCCGGAGGTGCTGCGCCGCGTGGGCTGAGGACCCCCCCGTCCACGGGGAGCACCGAGGGACCCGGCCGACACGCCGCCCGGAACTTGACGCCGCCTGTGACGGGGCTCACAGTGGTCGTGGGCGGGGGCAGCCGGCAACGAGTGGCCTCCCACTGCTGGGAGGACCGACCAACGCGGCCAGACCGTCAGGACCGGCCCCCCGCCCCTCAGCCCCTCGTCACGCCGCCGTCCGCGGCCACACGTCGGGACGCACGGACTCGCGGCGAGCAGGGGTTCACGGCCACGGGTCCGCAGGTCCCGGCGTACACCGGCCGAGCGGCACGACGCGGTGCCCGGGAGAGAGAACAGCGGCCCCGTCCCGGAGGACGGAGCCGCTGTGCTGTCTCAACCAGACGTGCACCCGAAGGGATTCGAACCCCTAACCTTCTGATCCGTAGTCAGATGCTCTATCCGTTGAGCTACGGGTGCGGATGTGCAGTTGTCGTGCGCGGAGGCTCCGGGATTTGAACCCGGGATGGGGATTAACCCAAACCGCATTAGCAGTGCGGCGCCATAGACCGGACTAGGCGAAGCCTCCCGGGGTCCGAGTCCCCTCGGAACCACCGGGGAGCACAGTACCAGCGCCCGTGTCACCCCTCCCAGCCCGGGGGTGGGGTCAGACGGCCACCGGCTCGCCCGCGCGCGCCCGCACCGGACGCCGCCCCGGCAGCAGGGTGACCAGCACCGCCAGTGCGGCGCCGGCGACGGCCAGCACCAGGCTGCCGCTCACCCCGGCCGAGCTCTCGATCAGCGCACCGCCGAGTGCCGCGCCGACCGCCGAGGCGCCCGTGGCCATCGTCGACAGCCAGGTGAAGGCCTCCGTGGTGGCGTGCGCCGGGGCGAGGGCGCCGACGAGCGAGTTCTGCACGGTCAGCGTCGGCGCGATCGCCGTCCCGCCGAGGAAGAGCAGCGCGCCGAGCACCCACGGGCTGGACGCCGCGGTGAGCGGGGCCAGGCCGATGGTGACGCCGAGCAGCAGCCACCGGTACTGCCGCGGCAGCGAGGCGCTGACCACCCGCGCGCCGAACCACAGGCCGCCCGCGACCGAGCCCAGCGACCACAGCGCCAGCAGGAGACCGGACATCCCCGGCGACCCCGCCGCGTCGGCGAACGCGGGGACGGCGACCTCGAGCGCACCGAAGCCGAGCATCAGCAGCGAGCCGCTGACCAGCACCCGCGGCATCCCGGGGGTGAGCACGGTGGCGAACGGGCTGGTGCGCGACGCCGCGGGAGCGGGCGCCCAGCCGCGCATCGCCGCCGACGTCGCGATGCCGACCGCACCGGCCACGGCGAGCACCCCGGCGACGGCGAGCGCCCACGCGGGACCGGCCAGCACGGCGAGCGCGGCGACCAGCGTCGGGCCGGCGACGAAGACCAGCTCGGTGGCCGTCGCGTCGAGGGCGTAGGCGGTGGGACGGACGGCTGCGTCGGCCCGCGACCACAGCGCACGGACCGCCCCCGACACCAGCGGTGTCCCGGCACCGGCGGCGGCCGACGCGGCGACGACCACCGCCGTCGGCGCGTCCCCCAGGACGGCGAGCACCAGCAGCGTCAGCAGCAGCGGGTAGACGCCGGCCTGGGCGAGCAGGACCGGGCGCGGGGTGCGCCGGTCGGCCAGCCGGCCCAGCACCGGGGCCATGCCCGCCATCGCGACGCCGTAGGTCGCCGCCGCGAGACCGGCGACCGCGTAGGAGCCGGTCTGCTGCTGCACCATGAGCAGCAGGGCCAGCGGGACCATCGCCGACGGCAGCCGGCCGGCGAAACCGGCGACCAGCAGGACGGGAGCGGACGGCAGACGCCAGACCGACAGGTACGCACGCACGACGGGACCCACTTCGACACGGACAGGAACGGAACAGTAGTTGGTCAATCGACGTTGACCACCTACAACACTAGCAGGACGGTAGGGAGTCACATGGACTACGACACCTACGGGTCGAACGCCGTCGAGCTGGCCATCGACCTGGCCAACGCCGACCGCGACAGCGACCCCGGCTGGGCGGAGGCGTTCCTGCGCGCCCACGACGAGTGGTTCACCACCGAGACACCTCTGGGGCTCTCGCCCGGCGAGGCGCGCCGGGCGGCCGCGACGGCCGAGCTGGTGCGGGCGGTCGCCGTCGCCACGACCCAGGACGACGTCATCGCGCGGCTCAACGAGCTGCTCGACCTGGCCCGGCCGCACCCCTACGCCACCGACCACGACGGTGAGCTGCACCTGCACTACGCCCGCCCCGACGCCCCGGCGCTCGAACAGCTGACGACGACGGTGGCCATGGGCCTGTCGCAGGTGGTGGCCCAGCACGGGTGGCAGCGCCTCGGCGTCTGCTCGGCGGAGGGGTGCGACGACGTCTACGTCGACACCTCCCGCAACGCCAGCCGCCGCTACTGCTCCAACACCTGCGCCAGCCGGTCGACCGTCGCCGCCTACCGCGCCCGCCGTCGCGTCTGAGGAAGGACCTCCCTGCCCCCACCGCTCGTACGCTCGCGGTGGGCCCTGCAGGGAGGCCGTAGCGTCTCGCGCGTGACCCCGCTGCGGCTGCGCTACTGGGACGCGCGGCTGCACGCCGCGATCGGCGCACTGCCCGACACCCCGGCCGACCGGTGGCTGCGCCGGCTCTCGACGACGGCCGACCACGGGAGGCTGTGGCTGGTGCTCGGCGTCCTCCTCGGACTGCGCCGGGGGCCGCTGCGGCGCGCCGCCCTGCGCGGACTGGGCGGGCTGACGGTGTCGAGCGCGCTGGTCAACGTCGTCCTCAAGCGGATCTTCGGCCGGGTGCGGCCGGACCTGGCGAACATGGCCTCCCACCGGCAGCTGCGGCGGGCGCCGCACACGCTGTCCTTCCCGAGCGGACACTCCGCCTCGGCCGGCGCCTTCGCGACCGGGGTGGCGCTGGAGAGCCCGGTGGTGGGCGCGGCGCTGGCGCCCGTGGCGCTCGCGGTCGGGTACTCGCGGGTGCACGTGGGCGTCCACTACCCGGGCGACGTCGTCAGCGGGCTGGCGATCGGCGCGAGCGTCGCGCTGGCCGGCCGCCGGTGGTGGCCGGTGCGGCCGACGGAGCCGGCACGGGTGCGCCCGGTCCGCTCGGCCCGGGCTCTGCCGCGCGGCGAGGGACTGGTGGTCGCGGTGAACCCGCGGTCGGGGCCCGAGGGGTACGACCCCGCGGCGGAGATCCGCGCACTGCTGCCCGGGGCGGAAGTGCTCACCGCCTCCGAGGAGCACGGGGTCGCCGACCTGCTGACGGACGCGGCGCGGTCGGGACGGGCGGCGGCGCTCGGGGTGGCCGGGGGCGACGGCAGCGTCGCCGCTGCGGCAGCCGTCGCGCTGGAGCACGACCTCCCGCTCGCCGTCGTCCCCGCGGGGACGCTCAACCACTTCGCCCGCGACCTCGGCGTCGAGACGCCGGAGGAGGCCGCCGCGGCGGTCGAGGAGGGGCGCGCGGTGTGCGTGGACGTCGCCGAGGTCAACGGGACGCCGTTCCTCAACACCGCGAGCATCGGGGCGTACCCGGAGATGGTGCGTCGGCGCGACGCGCTGGCCGGCCGCCTGGGCCGCTGGGCGGCGATGACCGTGGCGGTGGCGCAGGTGCTCCGCGGCGGGACGCCCGTCTCACTGGTGCTCAACGGGCGGCCGGTGCAGGTCTGGATCCTCTTCGTGGGCAACTGCCGCTACACCCCGCGCGGACTGGCGCCGGCGTGGCGGCCGCGACTGGAGGACGGGCTGCTCGACGTCCAGTACCTGCGCGCCGACGTCCCGTTCAGCCGCACCCGGGCGGTGCTGGGCGCGCTGCTCGGGGTGAGCGACCACAGTTCGGGCTACGCGGACGTCCAGACGCCCGAGCTGCGGGTGCACCTGTGGTCGGGACCGGAGCCGGTGGCCTACGACGGCGAGACAGCGGCCGCGTCGTCGTCGTTCCTCTTCCGCAAGCGGCCACCGCTGACCGTGTACTGCTGCCGCACGTCCTGAGCACCCGCTGCCGGACCGCACTGCGGGTGTTCCTCGCGCACTGCGGGTGCTGCAGGGCCGGCAGTGCACGAGGAACACCCGCACTGCGCACGCCGAGGCGGCAGTCCCTCCACAGGGGCACTGCGCCGGAGGCCGCGCAGTGGCTAGGGTCCCGGATCCGTGATCACCGACGGGGGTGGACGGAGCATTGGCAGGCTCTTCCGGACGGCGGCCGCGCTGGCCGTCGCGGCCGCGGCGCTGGCGGGTTGCTCGGAGGCCGAGCCGGCCAACGACACCCTGCCGACGGCGACCGCCGAGCCCGCGCCCACCACCGAGGCACTCCCCCCGCTCGGCCCGGCCGACTTCCCCATGCCCGCCGAGGCGAGAACCCAGGACGCAGCCGGGGCAGAGGCCTTCGCCCGCTACTACATCGGCCTGATCAACCGGACCTCGACCGTCATGGACGCCGCGCCACTGCGTGACTTCAGTCAGGGTTGCCGCGACTGCGAGCGCATCGCCTCCGATACCGAAACCGACGCCGCCGCAGGTTATCGTTACGAGGGCGGGGAGTTGACAATCGATGGCATCGCTTCAGCGCTCCGAGAAGACGAAAGCGCGACAGTCTCCTTCATCGCCGACCAAGCATCCTTGAACGTGCGCGACTCCAATAACAATATTGTCGATGATTTGACATTTCCTAACCTCCCCAACCTGCAGTCCGGCTTAGCAGCCTCTTGGGATGAGGGTCGATCGACATGGGTCGCTACCGCCCTCGCGCTCGGATGAAGGTTCAAGCCGGGCAAGTTAGGAGCGCGCCGATTACGACGCTGGTTGCGCTTGCACTTCTTGCCCTATCAGTCCCAGCCTCGGCCGACGACGGCTGCCGACGGGGATGTGAAGCTCCCGAGGTGAGTGTCGGATCAGGCGCCCTGTACGCGTCATATATCGCAGAGAGTGGCGGACGCCTCGCAGCTAGCAATAGCGCTTCCGTAGCTCAGCCGTGGGCTTACCGGCTGCTCACACCCTGCTCAGCGTCGACGGGCAACGACTGCAGTCCGACACTTGACCAGGTCTGCGAATCCGCCCCTGGTCGAGTGGTTGAGTTTCTAACCCTCGAGCGGCGTCCGTTAGTACTTCCTGATGGCTCAACCATCGACAACTCGCCTGTTGTCCCGGGGACGCCGGCCGGGTCACCGATCGGCCCATGGATCGGGTTCAGCACGTCGTGCGTGGACATCACCGATCTCAACCCGCCGCCGTCACCGGACGAGGTGTTCCGCTACTTCCAGACCCTGCCGCTGCCTGCGCTCGCCGCCCAGCAGCAGCCGCCGGGCGACGCGCTGGTCGGCCTGCCGGTCGTCTTCTTCACCGACGGCCCGACCACGCAGACCTTCACGCTCGACATCCGCGGCTTCACCGTCGAGATCACCGCCACCGCCGAGTCCTTCACCTGGCACACCGGCGACGGCACCGACCTCACCACCACCGACCCCGGCGCCCCCTACCCGGACCACACGATCACCCACGACTACGGCGCCGGGCGCTACACCGCCTCGCTCACCACCACCTGGGGTGGCACCTTCCGCGTCGACGGCAGTGCCAGCGTCGACGTCCCGGGCACCACGACCACCGACGGACCGCCGGTCACCTTCGACGTCCGCGAGGCCCGCGCCGTCCTCACCGACCCCTACGACTGACCGCCGTCCACCACCGGACGACGGCCAGCACGCCGAGCGCCGCGAGCGCCTCCCCGAACTCCTCCACGAACGCCGCCGAGGCCCCGGTCCGCGCCCCCGCGTACGTCTGCACCACCGCGGCGGCGGTCGTGACGACGTCCAGGCCGAGCGCGGTCAGCGCGTAGGCGCCCAGGACCGCCACCACCGACCCGGTCGCCGGCACCCGCCACGCGCGGCCGGCGACGTAGAGCAGGCACAGGCCCGGGACGGTGACCGCGAGGCCGAGCAGCAGGGTCGTCCAGGGCGACGTCGCGCCCTTCACGATCGAGTGGGCGCTGGCCAGCTTGAGCACGGCCAGCCCCAGGACCGTCCCGGCGACCACCGTCCACCACAGCGCTCCCCAGCCGGTGGGCCGCCCGCGCCAGGCGAGGACGGCGGCGGCGACGAACACCCCCGCGGTGAACAGCCGGGGCAGCCCGCCGACCGCCTCGAGGTCCAGGAGCTGCCCGACTGCGGGGCGGACGCAGGCGCCGGCGAGGCACCGGAGCCGGACGACGAACGCCGTGCCGAACAAGCAGGCGGCGACGAGCACGAGCCCGAACACCCACCAGACGTCCCGGAGGCGCGGACCCGTCGCGGGACGCACGCTCCGGGCCATCTCCCGATCATGCATGCCGCCGCCGCCGGCCGTGGCCGTTGACCGAGCAGAGTGACGAGCGCCTCACTACGGTCCGGACAGGGGTGTCCCGCCGTGACCAGTGGGCATGGGACGCCGTGAAGGTCCCATCGACGGAAGAGGTCATCCATGTTGGTCCGCCGGATCGCCCGGCCCCTGCTCGCGTCGTCGTTCATCTACGGCGGCATCGACACCCTGCGCAACCCGCAGACCCGCGTGCCGGGCGCGAAGCCGGTCGTCGACCAGATCGCCAGGACGGCCGACCAGCAGCTGCCGGTGCAGGTGCCACGGGACGTCGAGCAGTGGGTGAGGATCGACGCCGGGATCAAGGTGGGCGCGGGATCGCTGTTCGCGCTGGGCAAGTTCCCCCGCCTGGCCGCGCTGGCGATGGCCGGCAGCATCGTCCCCACGACGCTGGCCGGGCACAGGTTCTGGGAACACGAGGACCCGGAGGAGCGCTTCGGGCAGCTCTCGAACTTCCTCAAGAACGCCGGCCTGCTCGGCGGCCTGCTCATCGCCGCCGTCGACACCGAGGGCAGGCCGTCGGTCGGCTACCGGGCCCGTCGCGCCGCCAAGCGCGCCGCCTCGGCCACCGAGCGGAGCCTGGAGGACGCGCAGAAGCGCGCTGCCAAGGCCGAGAAGCGCACCAAGAAGCAGATGAAGAAGGCCAGCTGACCACGCCACTCCCGCCCGCGGCCGCGCTCCGGAGGATCGCCTTCCTCCTGGAGCGCGCTCGCGAGCCCACCCACCGGGTCGCCGCCTTCCGCACCGCGGCCGCCGTCGTGGACACCATCGGTCCCGACGAGCTCGACCGGCGGATCCGCACCCGGACGCTCACCGACCTGCGCGGCATCGGCCCCAAGACCGGCGCCGCGATCGTGCAGGCGCACGCCGGCGAGGTGCCCGAGTACCTGGCCCGGCTCGAGGACGCCCACGCCGAGCTGGTGCCGCTGGCCGACGACGTCGCCGAGTTCCGTGCCGCGTTGCGCGGCGACCTGCACGTGCACTCGGACTGGTCCGACGGTGGCAGCTCCATCCGCGAGATGGCCGAGGCCGGCATCGCGCTGGGCCACGAGTACATGGCGCTCACCGACCACTCCCCGCGGCTGACCGTGGCCAACGGGCTGACGGCGGAGCGGCTGGAGCGCCAGCTCGGCGTCGTCGCGGAGTTGAACGCGGAGCTCGCGCCGTTCCGCATCCTCACCGGCATCGAGTGCGACATCCACGCCGACGGCAGCCTCGACCAGACCGACGAGCTGCTCGGCCGCCTCGACGTCGTCGTCGCCAGCGTGCACTCCGACCTGCGCGCCGACACCGCGGTGATGACCGAGCGCATGCTCACCGCCGTCGCCGACCCGCACACCGACGTCCTCGGGCACTGCACCGGCCGGCTGCTCATCCCCCGCGAACAGCGGGAGGGACGACGGCAGCGCCCCCGCCCGGAGAGCACCTTCGACGCCGAGGCCGTCTTCGACGCCTGCGTCGAGCACGGCACCGCCGTCGAGATCAACTCCCGGCCCGAACGGCTCGACCCACCGCTGCGGCTGCTGTCCCTGGCCGTGGAGCTCGGGTGCGAGTTCGCCATCGACACCGACGCGCACGCCCCCGGCCAGCTCGACTGGCAGGGCAACGGCTGCGAGCGGGCGGTGGAGACCGGCGTCCCGGTCGACCGGGTCGTCAACAGCCGGACGGCCGACGACCTGCTGGCCTGGACCGCGAGCTGAGCCAGCGCCGGCGGCCGTGGGGGCCGGGCGCGGGCGACGAACGGTCGAGCGCGACAGCCGGGCGGAGCAGGGAGGACGACTGCCGATCGGGACCGTGGTGGCCGCGCCCGTCGGTGTGACGGACCGGTCGTCCCCTCACCTCCGTGGAGTAACGTCGTCACCCGCCGGGCGGTCACCCGGACGGGCAGGTCACCCGATGAGGGCGAAGATCCTGGTCGGGCCGCTGACCATCGTGCAGCATGGGTGCCGTGGGGAACCCGACCGACTCCGGACCGAGCCTCGCCGCAGTGCGGCGTGCGGGCGCTCGGGAGTCGACCCACGGGCAGCCGGCAGGTGTGCTGCCGGCGAGCTGGAGACCACGTCGACGGCTCGCCGGACTCATGCCCGTCTATCGTGTTCCGGCCCTGGCACCTCCCAGCCGGCACGGGGGACCGAGCCGGAGAGTCAGCGACACGGGACGCTGAACCGCGGCACCGGAGCGCTCACGCGACCGCCGGTCGGTCGGCACGTGCTGCACGCGGTGCAGCACCCCGACCAGGCCACACCCACTCCCGACCCGAGGACAGAAAGTCGAGCATGACCACCAGTCCGCAGTACGCCAGCACGGGCGACTTCGCCGACGAGGACGACCGGCGGAGCTCGGGCTCGGGCCTGCTCCCCTTCCTCCTGCGCGCCGCCGTCCCCGTTGCGCTCATCACCCTGATCGTGGGCTACGTCGCCTACTCGCGCAGCGCCGAGCGGCCCGACAGCTACTCGGCGACCGCACAGGTGGTGCTGTCCTCGTCGACCAACTTCTCCCCGGTCGACGCGGGCGGCGGGAGCAACCCGGACCGGTACGTGCAGAACCAGGCCGAGATCATGACCACGGTGGGGGTGCTCGACCAGGCCGCCGTCATCCTCAACGACGGCGTCCCGGGCAGCGACCTCCGCGGCAGCATCTCGGCCGAGCCCGTCAGCGCGAGCGACGTCATCAACGTGACCGCCGAGGCCGCGGACCCGGCACTGGCCGCGCGGCGCGCCGACGCGGTGGCGAACGCCTACGCGCAGTTCACCGCCGTCCAGGTGAACGCCCTCGCCGACCAGGCGGCCGAGGCCAGCGCCTCGAACCCCGACGAGGTCCTGCAGATCCGTGCCCGTGCGGCGAGCTTCGGCGACGGGGTCCAGGTGACCCAGCCGGCGTCGGTCCCCTCGGACCCGTCCTCCCCGACCCCCAGCCGTGACGCCTACCTCGCTGCCGCCGTGGCCTTCCTGCTGTCCGCCGGGCTGGCGCTGAGCTGGCGGAGCCGGCGCCGGCCGAGCGGGTCGGACAACCTGGCGGCCGACGCCGGTGGGCCGCTCCTGGGCGAGGTCTCCGTGCCGTGGTCCGGATCCGGTGCGGCGGTGCCGCCCCGGCTCAGCGAGTACGCGTTCGCGCTCCAGGCGCTCCGCTACCGGCTGCGGGACGGTGACGCCCCGACGTTCATGCTCGCCGAGGTGGGCCGGGGCACCGGCGCCACCAGCGCCGTCCTCGGCCTGGCCGCGGCCGCCGCGGCACAGGGACGCTCCGTGGTGGTCGTGGACGCCACCTCCGACGGCAGGCTGCTGCGCCGGGTCGGCGCGTCGACGCCGCCTGTCGTGCTCACCGACTCCGTCACCCGGACTGGCGACCTGCACCAGGTGCTCCGTCGGGTGCCGGCACTGGACTCCCCCGCCGGCGGCAGCGTCCACGTGGCGCACGTGAGTCGCGGGGCCGCGGCCGCCGACGACGTCCTCGAGCGCTCGCTCGCAGCGTTGCTGCGGTCCTGCGACATCGTGCTCGTCGACGCCGGGCCGCTCGGGAGCAGCGCCGCCGCCTTCGCCCTCCTCGGCCCGGTCGGGGCCGTCGTGGCCGTGGTCCGCGGGAAGCGTGGCGGCAGGGAGCTGAAGGAGTTCCGCCGGCGTCTGGCGCTCGCCGGGCGCGAGTGCGCGGGTGTCCTCGTGACCCGGCACAGCTGGCTGCCGTCGTCGGAGCGGGACGTGCCCCCTCCTGCCGCCGCCGACCGGCTGCCCGCTTCCGCACCGGCCCTCGAGCGGGATCGCGGCGCGGCGACCGAGCCCACCGTCACGGCCGGCCGGCCGTCCTGACCACCGCTCGTCAACGCGTCACAGAGATCGGAAACCGCGTGAACCGGAACCATCCCGGGCGGGTCCTGGCCATCGGCATGGACGCTGCCGAGTCCACCCTCGTCCGGAGCCTGATCGAGTCCGGCGACCTGCCGGCGCTCGCCGCCCTGCTCGACCAGGGGACCTGGAGCCGGGTGACCGGGCCGGCCGAGTACAGCAGCGGCGCGGTCTGGCCCAGCTTCTGGTCCGGTCGGCTCGCGTGCGACCACGGGCTCTACGGCCTGTGGAACTGGGATCCCGCCGCGATGGGCATGACGTACTCCGACCCGTCCGGGATCCCCGCGTTCTGGGAGAGCCTGACCCGCGAGGGCGCGACCGTCGGCGTGCTGGACGTCCCCTTCGCCCCCCTCGTCGGCGTCACCGACGGCTTCGAGGTCGCGGAGTGGGGGCCGCACGACCGGGTCAAGGGCCGGGTCCGGGTCTCGCCCGCGTCGCTGGCCGACGTGGTCGCCGAGGAGGTCCCGCCACACCCGTTCGCCCACCCCCTCGCGCGACCGCCCTTCGAGCCGGCCCAGGTCCCCGACTTCCTCGAGCAGTGCCTCGCCGGCGTCCGCCAGCGCGGGGACCTCGCGCTGCGACTGGTCACGCGCACGCAGCCGGACGTCACCGTGGTGGTCTTCCCGGAGTCACACCACGGCGGCCACTTCCTGTGGCACACCGTGCAGCCGGACCTCTCGATGTTCGGGGACCTCCCCCGCTCCGCGTTCCCCGACAAGACACTGGTGGACGTCTACCGCGAGATCGACCGGCAGATCGGCCGGCTGGTCGAGGCCACCGGTCCGGACACGACGGTGCTCGTGTTCGCCCTCCACGGCATGGAGCCGGCGCGTGGGGTGCCCACCCTGCTCGAGCCGCTGCTCGACGAGCTCGGTCTGGCCTCCCGCGCGGTGGAAGGGGAGCGACGACGGTCGACGGTGTCGGCGCTGAAGGCGCGGATCCCGAAGCCGCTGCGCGATCTCTACTGGCGTTCGATCCCGCAGTCCACCCGCAGCCAGTGGGGCAGGGCCGCGGTCCTGCCGTCCTACGACTGGTCCCGGACGCGCGCCTTCGCCCTCCCCATCGAGCACGAGGGGCACATCCGGATCAACCTGGCCGGACGGGAGGCGCAGGGGATCGTCCCCCCGGAGGAGTACGCCGAGACCTGCGAGCAGATCGAGAAGGCGCTGCTCGCGCTGTCCACCGTGGACGGACGACCCGTGACCAGGCGCGTCATCCGGCCGCCGCGCGGCTCCCACCCCGGCGGGCTCCCCGACGTGGTCGTGCACTGGGACCCGGCGGTCTTCGAGTCGCGCGTGCAGCTGGACAGTGGCGAGACCTGGTGCATGCGGCGCGAGCAGTCGGGCCAGCACGCCCTGGACGGCTTCTTCCTCACCAACGCCCCGCAGCTGACCGGTGCCGACGACGGGACGGTCGCCGCCGAGGAGATCCACCAGCTCATCGCCGCGGCGCTGCAGCGGTGATCCTCGACTTCGACGACGCCGCGGTCGGCACCGACCACGTCGCGGACGTCTGCATCGTGGGCGCCGGCATCGCCGGGCTCGCCATCGCGCGTGAGCTCATGGACACCCCGACGACGGTCCTGCTCGTGGAGAGCGGTGGCTTCGCACCGGAGGCCGCGGTCAGCCGGCTCAACGAGGGCGAGAACATCGGCCTCGGCCTGGGTCTGGAGACCGGGCGGGCCAGGACCTTCGGCGGCACGGGGACCGTCTGGCCCGGCCAGTGCATCCGCATGGACCCCTCCGACCTCGAACCCCGGGACTGGGTGCCCGAGAGCGGCTGGCCCGTCTCGGCGGCCGACCTCGACCCCTGGTACGACCGTGCCGAGCAGTGGCTGGGTGTCCCGGCGGAGGCGTCCGACGAGCAGGCCTGGCGCCGGTACGGCCTGGTGCCGCCCGCGGTGGACCCGGACCTCCTGGCCCACAAGTCCGCGGTCTACAGTCCCCGTCCCGACGTCGGCGCCCTGCACCGCCGCGTGTTCGAGCGCTCGGACCGGGTCCGGGTGCTGCTGCACGCCACGGCGGCGGAGATCCGCACCGAGGCCGGCGGCACCGTCGCCAGCGAACTCGAGGTGCGGTCCCTCTCGGGCCGCACCGGGCGGGTCCGGGCCGGGACGTTCGTGCTCTGCGGGGGTGGCATCGAGAACGCGCGCCTGATGCTGCTGTCGAAGCTCGGGTCCGACACCGTCGGGCAGTACCTGCAGGACCACCCCACCATCTGGGCCGACGTCGCCGCCGACCGGCCGGCTGCGCTGCAGGAGTTCTACAACGTCCTCGGCCGCGGCAGGGTCCGCTACGTCCCCCGTCTGCGGCTGGGCTACGCGACGCAGCGCCGGCAGCAGGTCCTCAACGCGATCGCGACCTTCGTCTACGACACCACGGTCACCCCTGGGCTCGCTGCGGCCCGGGAGATCTCCAGCGCTCTGCAGGAGCGGCGCCGGCCCGCCCAGCTGGGCAGGGCCGAGCTCGGTGGAGCGCTGCACGAGCTCGACCGCGTGGCGAGCGCCGGTTGGCGGCGGTTCGTGCGCGGCCGCCCCAGCGCCGGCCCACTCGACCGGATGCAGGTGAAGATCCTCGTGGAGCAGGCGCCGAACCGCGAGAGCCGGATCTCGCTGTCGTCCGAGCGGGACGCGCTGGGCCTGCCCCGGGTGTCCGTGGACTGGCGACTGACCGAGCTGGAGCGCCGGACCACCCGTGTGTTCACCGACGTGCTCGACGGAGAGCTGCGCCGGCTGGGACTCGGCCGGCTCACCGGGACCGAGTGGCTCGACGGAGACGACTGGGCCGGCGGGTTCGAGGACGCCTACCACCCCATCGGCAGCACGCGCATGTCCACCGACCCGGCGCGGGGTGTCGTGGACCGTGACTGCCGGGTCCACGGTCTCGACGGTCTCTACGTGTGCGGGTCCTCGGTGTTCCCCACGGGGGGCTACGCCAACCCGACGCTCACCATCGTGGCGCTGGCCCTGCGGCTCGCGCACCACCTCAGGCTGCGGCCGGACCGGGTGCCGTCGTGGACGTGACCGTCGTCGTCACGACCGTCGGCGGGCCCTGGCTCACCGGACAACTGGCCGCCCTGGCACGGCAGACCCGGCCGCCGGCCCAACTCGTCGTCGTCAACAACGGGCCGGCCGGTGCGGTCGACGCAGTGGTGGACGCGTGGCGCGAGGCCCTGCCCCAGATGGAGCTCGTCGAGGACCGGTCCGCGGCCATCTGCGGGCACGCACGCAACGTCGGCGCAGCCCGTGCCCGCCAGCCCGGCATCCTCTTCCTCGACGACGACGACGTCGTCGACCCCGGGTACGTGGCAGCGATGGGCGACGCGCTCGACCGCGGTGAGCTGGCTGCGGCGAGCATCGACCTCGAGCAGCTGAACACCGACCGGCTGGCCGCCCGATGGGGCGACATGCAGGCCGCGGGGCCGATGACCTACCACGACTTCCTGCCCTGGGTCATCGGCGGTGCCATGGGGATCCGGCAGAAGACGTTCCACGAGGTCGACGGCTTCGACACCAGCCTCCTCGTCGGGGAGGACACCGACCTCAGCTGGCGCGCCCAGCTGGACGCCGACGCCCGCATCGTGTTCGCGCCGGACGCGCGGATCTCCTACCGGCTGCGGACCGCCGCCCGACCGGCCTTCCGCCAGGCTCGGAGCTGGGCCTCCTGGGAGGTCGAGCTGTACCGGCGGTACCGGTCCCGCGGTCTGGTCGCCGGCGGCAGCCGGTTGCGGGCCCTGCTGCGCTGGGCCCGGCCGCTCCTCCTCCTGATCCGCGCCCGGCAGTCCGAGGACGTCGTCGTCGCGGCCCGGCAGCTCGGGGCGTGCGTCGGCAGGCTGGAAGGGAGCGTGCGTCATCGCCACCTGCACCTGTGACGGTGGTCCGGTCCGCTGGGGCCGGGACCGGAGAGGACGAGCGCTGTGACCACCCTCCCCCGGACCGCTGACCCGGGACAGCGGCCCGCCACGGCGGTGACCGGCACCCCGGTGGTCGACACCCCGGTGGACGGCACTCCGGTGGTCGACGCGGCGGCCGGCCCGGTGACCGCCGGAGGGACCGCCACGCCTCGCGGCGCAGCGCCTACGGCACGAGCCGGCCGCAGCGTCCCGCCGGCGTGGTACCTCCGCCTGGTCTCGGTCCTGGTGGTCCTGCTCGTGGTGACGCAGCGCATCGGTGTCCCGGCCGGTGGCGAGACCACGTCGATCGCCATCCCGATGGCATACGCCTTCGTCGCGATCTCGCTGGCATCGCGGTTGCTCACCGTGAGCCGGCTCCGGGCCGGGCTCTTCACCGTCGCGGTCAGCGCGATCCTGCTGACCACGGCCGCCGTGTCGTGGCTGGGGTGGGGCGCGGACTTCTCGATGTCCTCGCTGCTGCTCCTCCTCGTGATCTACCTCCCGTGGGTCCTGCGGGCCCGGGATCCCTACGGCGCCGCCGTCGTGGCCCAGGCCGGCCGCACGTTCGTGTGGACCATGCTCGTGCTCTCGGTGCTGGGGGCCGCCCAGCTGGCCGCCCAGTTCGCCGGCGTGTGGACCTGGGAGGACTACCTCGGTGACGTCGTCCCCGGGGAGTACCTCATCCCCGACTACAACTTCACCAACGAGCTGACCTACGGGCACTACATCGCCAAGGGCACCGCGTTCGTGCTGCTGGAGCCGTCGTTCCTCTCGCAGTTCTGCGCCGTCGCCATCCTCGTCGGCATCATGCTCCGCGTCCGCACCTGGAAGCTGCTGGTGCTGGCCGGTGGCCTCGGCTCCGCCGTCTCCGGCACCGGCCTGATCCTGCTCGCCGTCGGCGGTGTCCTGCTGCTGCTCCGCGCGCCGCGCCGCCTGCACATCGGCTACGTGCTCACGGCCGCCGTGGTGCCCGTGGTGATCCTCGAGAGCCCCGTGGGTGAGTACTTCCTCGCGCGGGACGACGAGCTGAGCTCCCAGAACACCAGCGGCTACTCCCGCTTCGTGGCCCCGTTCGAGCAGGTGTGGAACGGGTTGCTGGACGAGCCGCTGCGGTTGTTCGTGGGCAACGGTCCCGGCTCGGTCACCCGCGTCCTCCTCAGCGCGGACAACGGCGGCGTCGACGTCAACTACTCGGTCCTGCCGAAGCTCGCCCTCGAGTACGGGATCCTCGCCGGGGGGCTCTTCGTCCTCTTCCTGGTGCTGGCGCTGGTCGACCGGGCACCGTGGCGCGTGGTGCCCGCGGCCCTCGTGTTCATGGTCTTCGTGCTCTCCGGTGCCCTGCTGCAACCGCAGACGGCCTACCTCGTCTGGCTGCTGTCCGGGATCGGCGCCAGCCACCGGCCGCCGGACATCTCCCTGGCCCGCGGCGGCTGATCCTCGCGGCCCGCGGCAGCCGAACGGGCGCGGGCGCGCAGCCGGCCGGCGCTCGTCGGTCCGCCGGCGGTGTCCCCGGCCCGGCGGCCGACGGACCTCACCGGCCTCGGGGTCCGCACGCTCGCGGGCCGGCCGGGCGCCCAGCACCCCGCACCGCGGACCCGGTCCTGCAGCGACGCGACAGCCTCCTGCCCGACCCGACGTGGACGAGGTCGGGCTCAAGCCGGGTCGAGGGCGCCGTCCCGCTCGGCTCCCGAGGACGGCCGGTCGACCGGTCGCTCACCGGGACTGTCCGTCCCCCGGCGCATCAGGACGATCGCCCGCCACCACAGCGCCGGGCTCACCACCACCTGGGCCAGGGACAGCCCCAGGGCGGCCCCGGGCGCTCCGGCGAGCTGCAGGCCGGTGAGCCCGAACACGAAGAACCCGGGGGCCAGCATGGCGTTGATCCGGAACGTCTCCTTGGCGAACCCTCGGGCCACCAGGAGCGTGTTGGCCCCGAAACCCACCGCGCTCGCCACGACACCGACCAGGGTCGCGGGCAGCACCGCCTCGGCGGAGGTCCACGTGTCGCCGAGGAGGAAGACCCCGGCCGCGTCGGGCAGGGCCACGGCGACCACCCCCCACACCACGTTCGCCAGCAGGAGGACCCCGGACAGGACCATGGCGGTCTGGAGCGCGCGGCGTCCCCCGGGCCGGCGACGGGCGATCTCGGGTATGGCGAAGGCCTGCAGGGCGAAGGTCAGCAGGTTCAGGGGCCCGAGGACGACCTGTGCCGCACGCAGCGCGCCGACGTCCGCCGGACTGCCCAGCGCGGCGATGAGCAGGAGGGTGAGCTGGCTCGCGCCCATGACGGCGATGAAGGACGCCAGGTAGTACTTGAGCAGGTCACGCTGCGCAGCCACCCAGCCGATGGCCGTGCGCACCGTCGGGCGCCCGCGGAACTGGACGATCCCCAACAGGGACACCAGCAGGGCGGCGCCACCCCAGGCGATGAGGAGCGTCGCGGCACTCTGGCGGTCCAGCGCGATGAAGGCGGCGACGAGGCCCACCTGGACCACGCCCCACACCGAGTCGTTGACGAAGGCGGCCCGGGGCCGGCCCTCGGTGATGAAGACCATCCGCCACATGTCCTGCAGCAGCAGGCCGGGCATCAGCGCGCCCATCCAGAGCAGCGACGTCCCGAGCGGCCCCCCGAGGAAGAACAGCCCGGCCGCGGCGACGACCACGCCGGCCGCGATGCCGAGCAGCACGGTGGCCCCGGTGGCCGACTGGGCGGCGGCCCGGTACTGCTCGGGCCCCGCGGACGCGTAGCGGACCGCGAGCGGCCGGCTGATCATCGCCCGTCCACCGGCGATGAGGAACGAGTAGATGGTGAAGGCCACGGAGAAGGCGCCGAACCCGTCGACGGACAGGGCCCTGGCGGCGAGGACCGACAGGAGCAGGTTGGTGGCGCTCGACACGGCCTGGTCGGCCAGGTTCCAGCCGGCCCGACCGAGCACCCCCCGCAGTCCCCGCCCGCGGGCAGCGCGGAGCCGGGCACGCAGGGACACGCGCTGCAGGCTACCGGCCACACCGGGCGCTGACGGCCGAGGACCGGTCCCGTGCACCGGATGGGGGACACGGCCGAGCGGGGCTCGTGGTCACTCGCGCGGTGCCACGCCGTTCGGGGAGAACCCGTGCCCCGACGGCGCCGGGTGCGCCCGCCGTCGCGAGCGCACCCGGCGGGTTCCGTCAGAAGAGGTCGCGGTAGGCCGCGGCCGCCTCCGGCATGCGGGTGGCGCCGTGGAGCAGCCAGCGCCGGCCGTCCTTGTCGACGTTGAACTGGACCTCGTAGAGGAGCTGCCCCGGCCCGCTGCCGGCGTTGGCGGCGAAGAACTCGTGCATGCCCTCGATGAAGGCGACCGAGTCACCCTCGTCGGCGTTGCCCGACCACTCCCCCAGCGACAGGGGCAGCCCGACGCTGCGGGCGAAGTCGAGGTGTGCCTGCAGGCCCTTGGGGGCGCCGTAGCCGTCGGTCTCGACGAGGGACTCCTGCCACTCCTCGCGCGTGTCCACGTACGGCCACTGGTTGTAGTAGTCGACCCCCATGACGTCGACGTGCTCGGCGCCGGGGAAGATCTCCCGCCAGTCGAGGTCGTTGTCGCTGGAGTCGCGGTTGACGCAGAAGACCAGTTGCGCGGCCGGGAAGATCTCCTGCTGCAGCGCCCTGAACCGCTGCCAGGAGCGGATGAAGTCGTCCGCCTCGCCGGGCGCCACCGACCACGGGAACCACGTGCCGTTCATCTCGTGGGCGAAGCGGATGTAGGTGGTGCCCTTGGCCCCGCGCAGCTCACGGAGGTTGGTCAGGGACTCCCGCCAGCGCGCGTCGTAGGCACCGTCGGCGGCCTCGGCCCAGCTCTCGTCGTCGCTGATGCCGCCGATCGCGATGTCGAGGGACTCCTGCCACGACCCGTACTCCCCGTCCGGGTGCAGCTGCCACAGCTCGACCATCGCCTCGTTGTTGTCCGACCACGTGCCGGCGATCCCGAGGGGAGTACCTCGCCATGCCGCCAGGGACCCGTCGGAGACACCCACACCGGACGCACCGGACAGCCAGGTGCCCGCAGGGAGGGACGACCGGGTCGCCACGCCGGTCCCGGCGGGCTGCGGCGTCGCGGTGCCGGTCTCCCCGGCCACCTCGTCACCGGTCGCCACGCTCGTCCCCTCGCCCGGCTGCTCGCCCGTTCCCGAGGACGGGACGGCCGCCGGTCCCTGCGGGACGTCCTCGGGGGTCGCAGCGGCCGCCGACGGGACCGTGCCGGTCGTCGGGACCGCCGCGGGCGCACCGGCGGGGCGTGCGCTGCGGTGACCGCTCCACGAGCGGAACCACGAGCCCGCGTCCTCCCACGCGGCGCGCCCGTTCTCGTGCCACCGGGCGGAGGTCGCGCTGTCGGTGACGACCTCACCGTCGCCCCCCACGGAGTGGGCGACGCCGTACACCGCCGACAGGACCAGGACGAGGCCCATGGCGTAGGCGAGGAAGCCGTGCGCGTGACGTCCCCGGGAGCTCCTGCGCCCGTCCCGCGTCAGGGGGCGGCTCCTGCCGATCACCTCGAGTCCTGTGCCGCGCTGCGTGCGCCGGTGGGGACGGGCGCCGGATCCGGTCACCCACGGCTCGCGGGCGATCACCACCGGGAGCTCACGGGTCACGGCGGGCCGGCGGGAGGTCGAGCCGTGGTGCGGCCCCGGGCCCTCGACGGATGTCCGCTCCTGGCGGAGGGCGCCGTCCGGACGAGGACGCGGCCCCTGGATCAGGTGCACGACGCCGTCCGCGTCCGGGTGGGCGGACTCGGCGGCCCGCGGCGCCGGCGAGGCAGCGGCGGACCTGCTGTCGGTGTGGAGCGAGGCGCGCTCGTACGCGTGGCGGGCCATCAGTCCCGGCCCCCGAGGAGCGGCGCAGGCCGGCTCCGGTCGGGGTTCGCAGGGAGGCGCGCGGATCGCACGGCGCGCGACGAGGGGAAGGGATGGATCAAGGGAAGACGTCCTCCGCGCGTCCGACACTCGGCGTGATCGGACGAATTTCGACAACGACCTCGGGATGCTCGCACAAGCACTCCGCACTCGTATAGTCACGCCCAGTATTCCCGAGCCCGGCTGGTCACTCCTGTCACACGGCTCTCACCGGGACGACTCCGGCCGGGTCGTGTCGCGGTGTCGCCCCCGCCGGCCCGGTGACCACCCGGGCGGTGCGCTGGATCGTGCCGCAGGGGCCCGTCGTCCGGCTGCGCCGCCTCAGGGCTGGGGGTGCCGGGGTGGCGCGGTCCCGCTCGAACCGAGCACGGG
Organism: Geodermatophilus maliterrae; assembly: GCF_041018925.1. NCBI lineage: Bacteria > Bacillati > Actinomycetota > Actinomycetes > Geodermatophilales > Geodermatophilaceae > Geodermatophilus > Geodermatophilus maliterrae. Next base: position 22,724 of record NZ_JBFNXQ010000037.1, on the reverse strand, counting down.
CGGTCGAGCGTCCTTGAGCCGGAGGGCCGGCCCCTCCACCGTCACCCAGGACAGCGCAGCCAGCGCCAGGGCCAGGGCCAGGCTGATGAGCACGAAGGGCACCGGCCCGAGCGTGCCGGCACCGGAGAGCAGCAGGAGGAGCTGCACGGGCCAGTGGTACACGTAGAGCCCGTAGGACAGGTCCCAGGACGGCGTCCAGCGCAGCGGCAGCCGGACCATCCCGTAGACGCACAGGTAGGCGAAGCACAACGCACCCACCACGCGGTAGTCGGGGAGAAACGAACCGGCGAGGACGACGGCCGCGCTGAGCAGGGCCCAGAGGCCTCGTACGGGGACGACGTCGGCGAACAGGAACGCGGCCGCGCCGAGCAGGAACACGAGGAGGAAGCGCAGCAGCTGGTCGTTGGCCAGCAGCGGGACGTCGAACGGAACGAGGCCGGCGTGCTCGAGGAGCACGGCGACCCACACGGCGGCGCACAGGGCCAGGACCCCCCAGCGGCTGCGCCGGAGGACCGCGGTGACGCCGAGCAGCCCGACCACCGCGTAGCAGAAGGCCTCGTACTGCAGGGTCCACAGCGACCCGTCGAAGACCGTCTCGCCGTTGCCCGCGGTGATGCCCGCGATCTCGTACTGCAGGACGGCAGGGCGGCGTTCGCCAGCACGTACCGCCACGCCGGGTCCTCCGCGGCCGTGAAGACCGATGCAGGCGCCCGTCCGACGAGCGCGGCCGCCAGCGGAGCGGCGACGACCGCGGTCACGACCAGACAGCCCCAGAAGCCGGGCACGATCCTCAGGAACCGGTGCCAGACGAACCGGCCGGGCGCGCTCAGACTCAGGAAGCTGCGGGTCACCAGGAACCCACTCAGGACGAAGAAGCCGTCGACCGCGAGGTCTCCGAGCAGGGTGGCCCCGAGGTGGGGCTGCCAGCCGAAGCCGACGGCGAGTGCGTGCGCCACGGCAACGACGCCGGCCAGCCCCAGGCGCATCATGGCCAGGCTGTTGCGCCGAGGGTCGAAGGCCCGCTCGAGCGTCTCCGTCCGCCGACGAGGCGCTCCGACGTCGCCACCGCGGACGTCGGGCTCATGGTCCGCCACAGGGGTCGACGGCCGGGCAGGGTGCGACTGCGGGCTCCGCTCGCCGGCCACGACCACCCCTTTCCCCCCGACCCGGTCCGGTCGGCTCGTCCCCGGCACGCCTCGAGTGCGGACGCCGGTTAGCCCCTCTGGCGGGGCAGAGTTCGCACGGTGCAACCTACCCTCACCCGAGGTGAGATTAGGCAGCCACCAGGCGTTCGCCCGAGCGACCCTCGCCCGGGGCGAACCGTGTACTCTCCGGCACTGGATCGGCACGTTCCGCCGCCACGAGGGCGCTCGGGTCGGCCAGGCGAGAAGGCAGGTCGACATGGCGGCGCGTCTCATGCGGATCGGCGAGCTCGCCGAGCGGACGGGGCTGTCGCTGCCGACGATCCGCCACTACGACGAGACCGGACTGCTCAGTCCGTCGGCCCGGACCGCCGGCAAGTTCCGGATGTACAGCGAGGCCGACTACGAGAAGTTGATGGTGATCCGCCGCATGAAGCCACTCGGCTTCAGCGTCGACGAGATGCGACAGGTCCTCGACGTCGTGGAGGGTCTACGGGATGAGCGCGGCACCGCGGACGCCGAGCGCGGACTGCTCCTGGACCGCCTGCGTGCCTTCATCACCGACGCCACCTCGCGACGGGACAGGTTGAAGCGGAACCTCGACTGGGCCGACGACTTCATCGCCGTGCTCCGCACCGAGGAACTCCGCACCGAGGAACTCCGTGCCGAGGAGCAGAGCGCGATGGGCGGCCGGCCCGACCCCGTGGCGCGGCCGGGCGGTCACCGGGACGCGGTGGCACCGTCGTCCCGGTGACCCCGCCGGCCGAGGACCGACCGCCCGGCGCCGCTGCGGGCCCTCTGGCGCGCAGCGGCGCGGGACCGCTCAGCGTGCGGCAGTGGCGGCGCCGGTGAGCGCGGGCGTCCCGAAGAACCGTTCGTCCTGCTCGGCGCGCAGCCGGTCGACGAGCCGGCCGGTCGGCAGCTCGACGTCGCCGTAGCCGATCACCTCGTCCTTGGCCACGTCCCGCAGCAGCCGCGCCCCCTCGGCGAGGCCGAGGGGGAGGAGCCGGTCCCGGTGGGTGACGTCGGCCCGCTCCGCCTCGCCGTAGTAGTGGTAGCCGCCCGGCCGGTCGAGGACGGTGCCGGCCGTCAGGTCGGTCTTGGCCATCGTGACGACGTCGACCTGCGGCGCGCCCATCGGCCGGATCGCCGGGTCGCCGAGCAGGGCCACCCGCGCGACCGTCGTCGGCACCTCGAAGTGGCACAGGTGGTAGGGCGTGTAGAAGCTGTACAGCGGCCCCGTGCCGAGCTTGTACAGCTCCAGGTAGTGCCGCTGCTTCGGGTCGTCGTGCTCGCCGAGCACGTAGATCCCCGGCCCCGGCTGCGCGCCGACCACGTAGTCGACCGCGCCGCCGAGCGCATGCAGTTCCTCGACGTCGTACATCCCGGTGAGCTCGTCGACGTGCCCGTGGTGGTCCCGTCCGAGCATCCCGCGCCTGTGCACGCTGAAGCCCGCGGCGTTGGCGACCAGGGCCTCCTCGACGCTGACCTTGGTGCCGTCGGCGAAGCTGGTGACCATCCAGGGGTCCTGACCCCACCGCTTCGCGAACCCCTCCTGGGTGGTGGGGTTGCGGTACGGGTCCTGCAGGCCCTTGATGTTGCCGGCCACGAGCGGCCGCAGCCCGATCTGCCGGACGAACCGGATGAGGTTCATCTGCACGGCGGGCTGGTCGCCGTCGGCGCCGGAGTAGACGACGCCGGCCGCGTCGGCCTTCGTCACCAGCAGCGGACCGAGCGTGGCGTCGACCTCGGCGTTGAGCAGCACCAGGTGCTTGCCGCCGGCGATGACGGCGAGCGCGAGCTCCGCCCCGAAGGCGACCGCGCCGGTGGCGTCCACGACGACGTCGACGGCGTCACTGCCGGCCACCAGCGCGATGTCGTCGGTGACCGCGACGTCACCGGCCGCGGCGATCCGGACGACGTCGGCGGCCGACTCCGCGGCCACCGGTGACGCGCCGGCCTCGGTGACGATCGCGTGGGCCTTGGCCGGCGTCCGGTTGCAGACGACGGTCAGCTGCACGCCCGGCGTGCTGTTGACCACCTGGTTGACCAGGCCCTTGGCCATGAACCCGGCGCCGACGAGGCCCATGCGGACCGGCCGGCCGTCGGTCTGCCGCTGGCGCAGCAGCGTGTCGATCGCGATCACGCGGGGGCCCCCGCACGGAAGCGCTCGGCGTTGGCCTCGGCGTCGAAGGGCGCCCAGCCGGCGTCCTTGTCACTGATCACGGTGACCTCGCGCGGCCAGGTGAGACCGAACGCGGGGTCGTCGTACCGGTACCCGACCTCGGCTCCGGGCGCGTACGGGACGCTGACCATGTAGAGCACCTCGGTGTCGTCGGTCAGCGTCTGGTAGGCGTGCGCCAGGTGCGGGGGCAGATAGAGACCGTGACGGTTCTCCGCCGACAGCTCGACCATCACGTGCTGCAGGTACGTGGGCGAGTCGGGCCGCACGTCGACGGCGACGTCGACGATCGCGCCGCGGGTGCACCGGATGAACTTCGACTCCGGGTGCCCGGGCACCGACAGGTGCAGGCCGCGCAGCGTCCCCGCGCGGTGGTTCCAGGAGACGTTGCACTGGGCGACCTCGGAGCGCATGCCGTGCGCCTCGAACTCGGTCGTGTCGAACGAGCGGGCGAACCCGCCGCGCTCGTCGGTGAACGGCTCCATCTCGACGAGGTGGACGCCGTCGACCTCGAGGGGCGTGTACCTCACAGGGAGGCCTTCCAGAACAGCTGGGGGTCGACCTGGGACGTGCGCATCAGGTACTCGATCTGCTTGAGCCGGGTGTGGCCGCGGCCGGTGAAGGTGGCCTCGTCCATGTCGATGGACTCGAAGACCCGGTGCAGCTGGGCGGCGCCGGCCTTGGCGTCCCAGTCGGTGTCGTATCCGGGCAGGACCTCGCGGATGCGGTCGAAGGCGACCCGGTAGCTGCGGTTGTCGGCGCTGGGGTCGCCGAAGGTGAGCTCGCAGCCGGGGAACTCGGCGGCGACGATCTCGGCGATGTCGCGGACGCGGTAGTTGTTGGCCTCGCTGCCCACGTTGAAGACCTCGCCGTGCACCCGCTCGCGGGGGCTCTCCAGCGTCATGCGGATGGCCTTGGCGATGTCGAGCGCGTGGACCAGCGGGCGCCAGGGCGAGCCGTCGCTGGTCATGGCGATCTTCCCCGTCGTCCAGGCCAGGCCGGAGAGGTTGTTCAGCACGATGTCGAAGCGCATCCGCGGGCTGGCGCCGAAGGCCGTGGCGTTGCGCAGGAACGTAGGGGAGAAGCCGTCCGTGGCCAGGGCCGTGACGTCGCGCTCGACCAGCGCCTTGCACCGCGCGTAGGACGTCTGCGGCGAGACCGGGCTGCTCTCGTCGACGGTGCCCTCGGCGACGCCGTAGACGCTGCACGAGGACATGTAGACGAAGCGCGGGACACCCGCGACCTTCGCGGCCTCGGCAAGGTGCACCGACCCGTGGTGGTTGATGTCGTAGGTGACGTCGCCGATGAGGTCACCGATCGGGTCGTTGGACAGCTCGGCCATGTGCACGATCGCCTCGACGCCCTCGAGGTGCTCGGGGCCCAGACGCCGGATGTCGAGCGCGAGCGTCTCGGGGACGTGCTCGAGGCCCGGGTAGAGCCAGCCGTTCTTGTAGTAGCCGGTGTCGACGCCGACGACGTTGTGACCCGCACGGAGCAGCTCCTGTGCGGTCAGGCAGCCGAGGTACCCCTCGGTGCCGGTGACCATGACTCGCAAGACCGGAATCCTCCTGATGTTCGGCGCGGCTCACGATGAGCCGGCGCACGCGACGCAACCGGCGGATCGTGGACCCCTCAGTCGCTGCGGCAGCCGCGGGCGCCGCGGACTGCGTGCACCGGCGAACGCTACAGCGGGGACGGCCGGGGGTCACCGTCCGTGGCCCCGATCCACCTGTATCGGTGAGAACCCGAGGACAGCCGCAACGGAACGGTTCCGGAACGTGGCGGCACGCGGTTGATTCTCACGTTGGGTGTGATTCTCGCCGGAGCTCCTGGCGTCTACCGCGCACATGCGCAGGATGAGCCCCGGAGGTGGTGGCGATGAAGGTGGTCCTCTTCTGCGGCGGCTACGGGATGCGGATGCGCAACGACGTCGACGACGTCCCCAAGCCGATGCAGATGATCGGTGACCGCCCGCTCCTGTGGAACGTCATGCGCACCTACGCCTACTACGGGCACACCGAGTTCGTGCTCTGCATGGGCTACGGCGCACGGCACGTCGTCGACTTCTTCCGGCGTTATGACGAGACGTACACGAACGACTTCGTGCTCCGCGAGGGCGGCGCGAAGCTCGAGCTCCTGTCGTCGGACATCTCCGACTGGACGATCACCTTCGTGCACACGGGCATGGACACCCCCATCGGGGAGCGCCTGAGGCGGGTGCGCGAGCACGTCGACCAGGACGTCTTCGCCGCCAACTACGCCGACGTCCTGACCGACGCACCGCTCGACGTCATCGAGGAGCACTTCCGTGCCAGCGGGGCGGTCGGCAGCCTCCTGTCGGTGCCACCCCAGGCGGCGTTCCACATGGTGGAGTCCGACGAGGACGACTACGTCTCGGCCGTGCGGTCCGTCTCCGCGCTCGAGGTCCGGGAGAACGGCGGCTACTTCTTCTTCACGCCCGAGGTCTTCGACTACCTGCACGAGGGTGAGGACCTGGTGACCGACGCCTTCCCGCGCCTGGCCGCCGAGCGCCGGCTGATCGCCTGGCGGCACGACGGGTTCTGGAAGCCGGCCGACACGGTCAAGGAGCGCAGCGAGCTCGACGTGCTGGCGCGGCGGCACGTCCGTCCCTGGGCCGTCTGGGACGAGGCGAGGAGGGCCGCACTGACGAGCGACGGCCGCGGGAGCTGACCGGGTGCTGCGTCTCACCCCGGACCCGGGGAAGCGACTGCGCGTCGCCCTGATCGGCGCCCACTGCGACGACGTGGAGATCGGCGCCGGCGGCCTCGTCCTCGACCTGGGCGAGCGGCGGGCGCTCGCCGCCGTGGACGTCCTGGTCCTCGCGTCGACACCGGTCCGCGAGGCCGAGGCCAGTGCCAGCCTGGAGGCCTTCTGCGCGCCCGTCCGCCCTGCGGTGACCTTCGGGGGCCTGCCGGACGGGAGGCTGCCCGGCCGCTGGGACGAGGTCAAGGACCGGCTGCAGGACTTCGCGGCCACGACGTCCCCCGACCTCGTGCTGGCGCCCTCCCCGGCGGACGCCCACCAGGACCACCGGCTGCTCGGTGAACTCGTGACGACGGCGTTCCGCGACCAGCTGGTCCTGCACTACGAGATCCCCAAGTGGGACGGCGATCTGGGCGCGGGGCGCCCGCAGACGTACTGGCCCCTGTCCGGCCAGCTCGTCCGCCGGAAGGCCGCGCTCCTCCACGAGCACTACGGCTCCCAGCGCGACCACGACTGGTTCCGCGAGGACACGTTCCTCGCGCTGGCCCGGCTCAGGGGGATGGAGTGCCGGTCCGACTACGCCGAGGCCTTCTCCTGCCCCAAGACCGTCCTCGGGTGGCAGGCGGACCGGGCGCCGGCACCCTGAGCGCCGACGCCCGGCCGGGTCAGTCCTCCCAGACCCTCCACTCCGCCGAACCGCTGTCCCACAGGCTGTTGAGCTCCTTCCAGTCGCGGAAGGTGTCCATGCCCATCCAGAAGGCCTCGTGCCGGTACACGCCGAGCTGCCCGTCGCGCGCGAGCCGCTGCAGCGGGGCGTGCTCGAGCATCTGCTCGGTCGCGCCCGGGTCGAGGTACCCGTCGATGAACTCGCGCTCGAAGAAGAAGAAGCCCCCGTTGACGTAACCGGTCTGCGACTGCTTCTCGTTGAACTGGGTGACGTCGTCGCCGGCGATCGCCATCTCGCCGTACCGGCCGGCCGGGTGCACGCCGGTCAACGTGCCGAGCTTGCCGCCGGCCACGTGCGTCTTGAGCACGCCGGTGATGTCGACCGCGCCGATGCCGTCGCCGTAGGTGAGCGCGAAGCGGGGGGCGTCGAGGTACTCGGCGACGCGGGCGATGCGGGCACCCGTGGCGGTGGTCAGCCCGGTCTCGGCGAAGGTGATCTCCCAGTCCTCGTCCTCGACCGCCGTGTGGTACTCGAGCTCGTGCTCGCCGCGCAGCCGGAGGGTGAAGTCGTTCCACCGGGAGCGGTGATCGAGGAAGTAGTCCTTGATCATGTCGCCCTTGTAACCCAGGCAGAGCACGAAGCGACGGAAGCCGTGGTGGCTGTAGGTCTTCATGATGTGCCAGAGGATCGGCCGCCCGCCGATGTCCACCAGCGGCTTGGGCAGGTGCTCGCTGGCCTCCCGGAGCCGCGTTCCCATCCCTCCGCAGAGGATGACGACGGGGATGTCGGCGGTCGGGACGTCGGGGCGGTCGGGCATGCGTTCCTCGTTCCTGGTTACTCGGCAGTACTGCTTGCAGTCCGCCCGGGAGCGTAGGCAGGATCCCGTCCCGGGGGAACCGCAGTCGCACCACCCGGACCGGATCACCCCCGATCGTGGGCTGCTCCGCGGCGTCGACGGCCCGGTGGGGAGACCAACGTCACCCGACCGGTCACCGGTCCCGGCCGGACGGTCAGCCCGGCGGACGCAGAGCGCCGGTCACCATGCTCGGGTCGAGGTCGCCGATGCCGGCCGCACCGGCGACCGCCATGACGTGCCGGAGATCGGCACCGAGCGCCTCCAGCGCGGCGGTCACCCCGTCGGCCCCCTCGCTCGCCAGCGCCCACAGCACCGGCCGGCCGACCAGCACGGCAGCCGCTCCGAGCGTCAACGCCACCAGCGCGTCGACACCGGTGCGCACGCCACCGTCCACCAGCACGGGAGCGCGTCCGTCGACGGCTTCGAGCACCTCGGGGAGGGCCAGGGCGCTGGGGACGGCCCGGTCGAGCTGGCGGCCGCCGTGGTTGGAGACGATGACGCCGGCCGCTCCCGCCTCCAGGCAGCGCTCCGCCTCGTCCCCCCGGAGGACGCCCTTCACGAGGACCGGCAGTCCCCCGACCTCCGCGAGCCGCCGGATGACGTCCGGGGTCATCGAGGGGTCCTGCTCGGCGGCTTCGCGCCCGATGGCCCCGGGGAGCAGGTGCTGGGCGAGGTTGACGAGGAACTGGTCGTCGGGGACGGCGATGCGAACCCCGCTCACCTTGTGTTTCCGGCCCACGTAGGGGGTGTCGACGGTGAGGACGACGGCTCGGGCGCCTGCCGCCGCGGCCCGCTGGACGAGCGCCTCGGTGAGGCCCCGGTCGCGCATCACGTAGGCCTGGAACCACCACGGGCCCGTCGCGGCCACGCCGATGTCCTCCAGCGTGCGCGAGGCCCGGGTGGAGACGACCGACAGGCAGCCCGCCTTGCCCGTGCCGGCGACGGTCGCGCACTCCCCGTCGGGGTGCGCGAGTGCGTGGAAGGCCATGGGGGCGACGACGAACGGGGACTCCACGGTGGTCCCGAGCAACTGGGTCGTCAGGTCCACCGACGAGACGTCCCGCAGGACGCGGGGGCGCAGCCGGTAGGCCCGCCAGGCGGCCTCGGCCTCGCGGAGGGTCGTCTCCTCCCCCGAGCCGGCCTGGTAGTAGTCCCAGACCGCCGGGTCCAGTGTGCGACGCGCGGTTTCCAGATGACCTGCAGACAGAGACAGCATCGACGTCGAGGCAGCGAGGACACCGTGCCCCCGTTCGCCTCCCCCTCTCCTCGTGCGCTGTGGGTGGGCGGAAGCGTATGTCCTGTCCGGGCCTGCGTCCCCTGCCGGCCGGTGGACGGGAGGCGGGTGTCCACCGGACGGGATCCCCCGTCCCCCGCTCGTGTGAGCCGGGACGCGCACGGCCCCGCCGGTCAGCGGACCGGACGGCCGCAGCCTCGCGCGGTCACCACAGCTCCTGGTAGGTGCGGGCGGACTCCGGCATCCGGAGGTACTCGCCGAACAGCAGCCAGTTCAGGTCGTCCTTGTCGACGTTGAAGTGGATCTCGTACAGCACCTCGCCGGCGCCGGTCCCGGCGTTCTCGGAGAAGAACTCGTACATCCCTCGGATGAACGCCGGGGAGTCGCCGTCCTCGGCGCTGCCCGACCACTCCGGTACCGCCAGCGGCAGACCGACGCTGCGCGCGAAGTCGAGGTGTGCCTGCAGGCCCTTGGGGGCGCCGTACTCGTCCGTGTCGTCCAGCGTGTCGGCCCACTCCTGCTCGGTCTCCACGTACGGGTAGCGGTTGTAGTAGTCGACGGCCATGACGTCGACGTACTCCGCGCCGGGGAAGAACTCACGCCAGTCCATGTCGGTGCCCACCGACTCCCGGTTGACGTTGAACACCAACTGGGCCTCGGGGAAGACCTCCTGCTGCAGCGCCCGGAAGCGCTTCCACGCCTCGACGAACGCCTCGTGGTTGTCGGCGTCGACCGACCAGTCGAACCAGTCGCCGTTCATCTCGTGGGCGAAGCGGATGTAGGTGGTGCCGGACTTGTCCTCGCGCAGCTCACGGAGGTTGGTCAGGGACTCCCGCCACCGGTCGTCGTAGGCCCCCTCGGCAGCCTCCTCCCAGCTCTCCCCCTCCTGGTCGTCGTCGATCGCACCGATGGCGATGTCAAGCGGCCGGTCCCAGGAGCCGAACTGCTCCTCGTCGTGCAACTGCCAGAGCTCGACCATCGCCTCGTTGTTGTCCGACCACGTGCCGCCGATCTCCATGGGCCGGCCCCGCCACTCCCCCATCTGGTCGATGGTCACGACGTCCTCGGTGGCGGCTCCGGACAGCCAGTCCGCGGGTGGGGACACGCGGGGGTCGGGGGTCTGCTCCACCCGGACCGGGTCGTCCCCCAGGACGACGTACGCACCCACCGCGAGGCCCGTCACCACGGCGACGATCGCCAGGACGGCGACCCACCGACGTCGACGGCCCGGGTGGGCGACCTGCCAGGGCCCGGAGGGGTGCGGGGTCACGGACGTCGAGCCACCCGGAGGGGTCTCCTGCGTCTCAGCGGCCACCTGTCACTCTCCCGTGTCTGATGCGATGATCCTGCGCCTGGTCGTGGAAGATCATGTCGGCGCAGCTCGCTGGAGACCAGACGTTGAGTCGCGACGCCACCCTCAAGTGACTGGAGATTACATGTCCGCGCAGGTGAGCAGGTGACCGAACGTCCCGTCCCGCCCCCACCAGCTGCCGGCTCCCTGGCCGACGTCGAGCTCGTCGTGGTCGCGTACCGCAGCCGCGCGCAGATCGAGCAGATGCTGGCCGGCCTGCCGACCGACCTGCCCCTCGTGGTCGTCGACAACTCCGACGGCGCCGACGGACTCGAGGAGGTGGTCCTCGCCCGCCCGGGCGGCCGGTACCTGCGGGGAGGCGGTGTCGGCTTCGCGCGCGCGGCCAACCTGGGAGCGCGCACCTCGAGCGCGGAGCACTTGGTGTTCGTCAACCCGGACACCCGGCCCACCACGAGCGATCTCGCCACGCTGGTCGAGGACGTGGCCACCGATCCGCGGTGCTCGGCCAGCGGGGGCACGCTCGTCGAGGACGACGGCCGGTCCCAGATCGGTGTGGGCGGTTGGGAACCCTCGGTCCGCCGCGCCGCGGTCCACGCGCTGGGCCTGCACAAGCCCTTCCCGCGTGCGGGGATCTACGCCCGCCCGGTGATCGGTGAGCCGGAGGAGCTCGACTGGGTCAGTGGCGGCTGCATGGCGGTGCGCCGGCAGACCTTCCTCGACCTCGGCTGCTTCGACGAGGACTTCTACGTCTACAACGAGGACGTCGCGTTCGGCCGCGCCAGTCGCCGGGGAGGACTGGTGCCGCGACTGCGGACCGACGTCCCGATCGCCGGCTCGAGCGGCGGCTCGGGGGCCCCGTCCCTGGAGATGATGCGGTTGCGGGGGGCCTCCATGGCCCAGTACCTCCGGAAGTTCCACCCTCGGTTCCGCGCCGAGGTCATGGTCGTCCTGTTCGGTCTGGGCTACGCCATCCGGTCGGCGGTCCAGGTCCTCCGCCGTGACCGCCGCCGGGCGCGGGAGTTCTGGGCTCACGCAGTGGGCACCTTCACGGGGCGGGCCTTCGTCGGCGGCCGCCTCGTCACGTCCCGCACCTGAGCGACGAGGTCTCTCCCGTCGCCGCACCGGGGCCCGTCAGGACCGCCCCTCCGGGCGGCCTGGCGGGCCGGATCGCGCAGGGACCTGGCCCGGCGTGGGCAGCCGGTGTCGCCGTGGAGCAGGACCACCCGCGACCGACGGTCCTGCGGGTGTGACCGACCGGCGACCGTCCCCGCGGATCAAGCCGGGGCGACCTCCGGCCCGGCTGCGTCGCAGCGGTACCCCGCCCTTGGCTAGTAGGCGCCAGGCCCCCGGAAGACGGCGCCCAGCGTCTTCCACATGATCATGAAGTCGAACGCCAGTGACCAGTTCTCCACGTAGCGCACGTCGATGCGGACGGAGTCGTCCCAGGAGAGGTCCGACCGTCCACTGACCTGCCAGAGCCCGGTGAGGCCGGGCTTGACCAGGAAACGCCGGCGCATGTCCAGGCCGTAGCGCTCGACCTCGGACGGCAGCGGGGGTCGGGGTCCCACGAGCGACATGTCCCCACGGAGGACGTTGATCAGCTGAGGGAGCTCGTCGAGGGAGAACCGCCGCAGCCACCGGCCGACCGGCGTGACACGGGGGTCCTCCCGCAGCTTGAACAGCACCCCGTTGCCGTCGTCGTGCTCGGTGGGCACCATGCGCTCGGCGCCCTCGACCATGCTGCGGAACTTCAGCATCGGGAACAGGCGTCCGTCCCGGCCCACCCGCTCCTGACGGAACAGGACGGGACCGCGGCTGGTCATCCGCACGGCCGTCGCGATCGCCACGAGGGCGGGCAGGAGCACCAGCAGGCCGACCGCGGCGGCCACCCGGTCGAGGGTCTCCTTGGTCAGGCGACGGACGCCCCGCAGCTCCGGACGCTCCATGTGGAGCAGGGGCAGCCCGCACACCGGGCGGATGTTCACCCGCGTGCCCACGATCTCGGTGACCGCAGGGGCGAGGAGCAGCTCGGCCCGGGTCTGCTCCAGGTCCCACCCGAGCTGGCGCAGCGCCGGACCGTCCAGCTCCCGGGAGGGCAGCACGGCGACCGTGTCGACGTCGTACCCGCGCACGACCTCGGCGACCTCGTCCAGGCTCCCGAGGACGGGGATGCCGTCGAAGACGGGAGTCGGGCGGTCACGCTGGTCGGAGGGCAGGCAGCAGCCGATCACCCGGTACCCGTGGTAGGCGTCCCGCTCGATCTGCCCGTGCAACGCCTCGACCCCGCTGCGGTGGCCGACCATGAGCATCGTCCGCTGGAAGCGCCCGTACTGCCGCTGGCGGTGCACCCAGGACCGGTGCAGGTACCGGGTGAGCAGCGTGAGGACCGTCGCCAGCGGGAGGGCCACCACGACGAAGCCGCGAGCCACCTCGAGCTTGAAGGCATAACTGACGGTGGCGACGGCGGCGAGGAGCAACACGGCCGCGGAGAAGACGCGCCGGAACTCCTCGGCGCCGACCCAGAGGAACCGCCGCTCGTAACTCCGGGAGACCAGCATGGCGAGAACCCACACGGCGGGCAGGAGCACAGCCATCCAGACAGACGCCGCGTTGCCGGGTGGCGTGCTGCCGGGGCCGAAGCGCACGAGGTACCCGGCCGCCGAGACGGCCAGCGCGACGACGCCGTCGGTCACCATGATGCGTCGGACGTAGGCCCGCTCCCACGCCTGGAGGTCGACGGAGTCGTCACGGCGCGAGGCGGCCCGGGTGAGCGCCCCGCGTCCGGCATCCGGCCGCGGCTCGGAGCGTCTCAGCCCGTCACCTGGAGTGACCGTGTACATCCGACCCCCGTGTGACATCAGGCTCCGGACACGGCGTCTGGAGCGTCGTCCTCGGCCCCCGGCGACGCCGCGAGCCGGGCGAGCGGAGATCACCATGACCCTCGGTGACCTGCCCACCCCGTGCAGCGGAGATCTTGCACAATGCTCGACCGCTCGGGGAGCCCATTTGCGCACCATCGGCGGACACGCGTGGAGGACTTCGGATCTTGTCACTCACTAGTGACCGAGAGTGAGGAATGGACAGGGTTTTTGCTCACCGTCCGTGACGGGAGCCACATCATGAGGACCTCGCGCCTGCAGCGTGACGGGCCTGTCCTCGCGTGCCCGCGCCCGTCTATCCGCCGGCCCGCGAGCCGAGTGCGGTCGCACGGTCGACGAGGGACCCCAGGGCGTTGTGCCACCGGTAGGGCTCGACCACCGCGCGCACGGCCCCTCGGTCCGGGTCCTGCCGTGCGACGTCGACGACCGCGTGCGCGAAGGCCTCCGCGGACTCGGCGAGCCGGAGGTGTGCACCCTCCAGCGACTCGAGGCCGAGGGCTCCCAGCGGGGTCGCCACCACCGGCGTGCCGCACGCCAGGGCCTCCAGGATCTTCAGCCGCGTCCCCCCCGCAGCGAGGAGCGGCGCGGTGGCCACCCGCGCGGCCGTGACGTACGGCAGGACGCTGGGGACGTCGGCGTGCACCTCGACCGTCGGCCCCTGCAGGGTCCGCACCGACGCCGCCGGCGAGCGGCCCACGAGCTGGAGCACCAGGCCGGGGTCCAGCGCCTGCACGTGGGGCCAGACCTCTCTGACCAGCCACTCCGCGGCGTCGACGTTGGGTCGCCAGCCGAGGTGGGCGACGAAGACGACGGTCCTGCTCCGGGGGCCGGACGTGTAGAAGGCCGCGTCGCTCACGCCGTTGGGTGCCACGACGATCTCGGCCCCCGCCGGACGGCCGCCGGCCAGGTCCCGCAGCAGGTCCGCGTCCCGCTGGCTGACCGTGGCGACGGCGTCGACCTGCCGCGGCAGGTGGCTCTCCATCCTCCGCAGCGCAGCGGCCTCGTACCGGGCGGCCAGCCGCTTCAGCCGCGAGGTGGCCGACCTCGCGTAGTTGGCCATCAGCTCGGACTCGACGTTGTGCATGTCCACGAGGACGGGGCGCGGTACGACGGGCAGGTAACCCAGCAGCTGCGTGAACTCCAGGACCGTCAGGTCGTACCGGTGCTGCTCCAGGTCCCGGTGCACCTCGCGCACGACCCGGGGGCTGAACCAGGTCAGGGCCGAGATGCTGCGGGCCCGGAGGAAACGGACGAGGACGCGCACGAGGGAGCGTGCGGAGCCCGGGCTCCATCGCCCGGACGCGCCTGCACCGCTGCGCTTCCGGGCGCGGACGACGTGCGCGTCGACGACGAAGCCCGCCTCGGTCAGTTCGCTCACCAGGGCTGCCACCCGCAGGCTCCCCCCGTCCCGAGGGTCCTCGAAGTCGGTCTTGGTCAGCAGGAGGATGCGTCGGCCCGCGGCCGGCCGAGCGGTGTGTGACATGAGGGTCCTGTTCCAGCGAGTGACGACGGCCCAGGCGGGAACCCCACTCGCCGCGAGTGGTGGTCGGGACCTGAGCGGTCGGTGAGTGGGTCTAGCGAGGGACCTTGCGCCAGCCGACAGCGGTCGGCTGGTTGCGACGCAGGCGCCGCCGCAGGATCCGGGACGCCGCCGCGACGGGGATGGCCTGGAGGGCGACGACCGCGGCCACGGGGTCGAGGGGGGTCGTGACCGACAGGAGACCGCGGTACTGCGCAACCGCAGCGGCAACGGGAACACCCACGAGGGGTCCCAACACACGGGGCCGCGCGCTCACCACGGCTCCGACACCGACCCAGAAGGCGGCCGCTCCTACGGTGAGCCGGTACATCTTGTGGGCGAGGTAGTCCCGGCCGGCCGGCGTCCGGGACAGTGCCGGGAGCCTCGGCAGCGCCTCGGACAGCTGGCCGTAGGCGATGCGCACCCGGCGTTCCCACTGTTCCCGACGAGGGACCGGGTCCTCGCAGGTCACGATGGCCGGGGAGACGCTGACGCGGAGCCCGCGGGCATCGAAGTCGATCGCGAGCCAGAGGTCGTCAGACGTCGTTGCGGGCGGCACCGCCCGGTAGTCCCGCCGTCGCAGCGCCAGGAACTCACCCACCACGGCCAGGGTCCCTCCCCTCTCGCTGGCCTCCCGCTTCAACCACGACTCGAGGAGCCAGAACAGGACGTCATCCGACCCGTTCTCCGTCTTGTTCGCGCTGAGGAGACTGGTCTCCTGGAGCTCACGGAGCATCCGCACCGGCCAGTCCGGCGGCTGGATCCGGCAGTTCGCATCGGTGAGGACGACGACATCGGCGGTCGACTGCTCGACGGCCGCGTTGACGGCGGCTGGCTTACCTCCCCGCCCGGTCAGGGTCACCTTGCCAGCGACAGCCGCTGCAACGGCGGTGGCCTCGTCACTGGCCACCACGTGCACGAGGTGCCGCACTGAGGACTTCTCCAAGTCCGTGGTCAGTCTCTCGACCGTGTCCCCCACCGTGCTCTGCTCGAGGTAGGCGGGGATGATGACCTCGACGAACGGGTCCTCGGGGAGGGGGTCCGGCGCCGGGTGCGACCCCGTCCCGCGGCCGAGGAGGCGTTCCACCGCGCCGAGCGCCAGCGGCAGGACCGGACCGGCCAGAAAGAGCATGCCGGACGCGACGAGGACACCGCGCCGGGGTCGGTCGATCATGGGCCAGACCCTATAGAAGCGCCGTGATGGGTCGAGCCGGGACAGTCGGAGTTCCGCCGATCGGATGGGACTGCGTGTCCCCGGGCCGCCGGTGGGACACGTCTGGGTTCAGCGCTAGCGGAGGACGGGGACGGAGGGCTCACCGACGCCGGCGCCGACGGCCCGGCCTCCCACAGGGGACGTCACGCGTCGAGCCACGCCGGACTCCGCCGTGACAGGTCGAACGCCGTGAGCGTGAGGACCAGCACGTTCGTCACGGCGAGTCCCAGCACCACACCGACCAGGCCGAGGTCGAGCCAGTACGCCGCCGCCCAGACGCCGCAGCCGGCGAGCAGGGAGACCAGGCGCGGACGGACCGAGGCGGCCGCAGGCAGACCTGCCGTGATGAGCGTTTCCAGCAGGGATGCCAGTCCGCCACACGCGAACGCCGCCAACAGGGCCGCCGCCAGGGGTCCGGCCGAGGCGTACTGCTCGCCGAACACCAAAGACACCAGCGGCCCTCCGACCAGGACCAGGCCAGCGACACCCAGCAGGCTCATCCCGGTGGGGACCGGTACCAGCCGCAGCAGGGTCACCCGGAGGGCGGAGCCGGACGCGACGGACCGGAGGCTCTCGCCGTAGAAGGCGTGGTACGGCGCCATGCCCAGGCGACCGATCGCGGACGCCACGGCGTACACCCCCAGCTCTCGGGGGGAGAGCAGCAGCATCGCGGCGATCAGGTCCGCGTGGAAGCCGACCGCACCGAGGAGTTCCCGCGGCCAGAGTCGGGCGGCTCCGTGTCGGTAGAGCGAGCGGCCGGCGTGGGTGGGTCCCCGGAGTCCGTGGCGCAGCCAGACCACGATCGGCACTCTCATGGCCACCGTCGGGAGGAACAGGCAGACGACCGCCACCTCGATCGACAGCGTCCCGAGGAGACCGACGACGGTGATCGCCACCGAGGAGGAGACGACGTCCACCGTCCTCAGGGGTTGAACCCAGGTCTCACGCGCACTCCTGACGAGGAACGACTCGCTCCACCCGACGAGCACGGGTCCGATCATGAGCAGGGCCACCACGTAACTCGCCGAGGACGGCGTGATCACGACCAGGCCCAGCCCTGCCAGCGCAGTCCACGCCAGGACGACGTGCAGGAGGACGATGCGGGGTTCCGGTCCTGCTGCGCTCCTCGGGAGGAGGGCCAGCGGCACCCCGAGCGACAGGAGGTGGGGCGCCAGGACGTAGAGCACCTGGACCCTCGAGTAGTCGCCGCGCCCCACGACGCCCAGCTCACGAGCCAGGAGCACCCCTGACAGCAGGCCCGCCAACACCACCGCGGCCTGCTGCAGCAGCGCGCCTGTCCTCCCGAGCAGCACGGACGATCACTCGGGCCCATCGGGTGCCGGTCGTTGCCGGCCGGCGTCCCGGTACACCTCAAGGCAGGTCGCGGCCGTGGCCTCCCACGTGTACCGCTGCGCGAACGAGGTGCAGGAGGCCCTGCTCGGGAGCGGGATCCGTCCGGATGCGACGTCCCGGAGCCGGGCGGCCAGGGCTACGGGGTCGCCTGGACGCACGATGAGTTCCGGCGAGAAGTCCCCGATCACCTCACCCAACCCGCCGAGGTCGCTGCCCAGGACGGGGACACCGCTGGCCAGCGACTCGAGAGCGACGAGACCGAAGCCCTCCAGAGCGACGGACGGGACCACGGAGAACCGGGCACCGCGGTACAGCGACGCGAGCGCCGAGTCGGACACCCTGCCTCGGAACTCCACCACGGCGCCGAGCCCCAACTCCGCTGCCAGTTGCTCGAGGCGAGGGCGCTCCGGTCCGTCGCCGACCAGCACGAGCTTGGTACGGACGCCGCTGCGGGCCCACGCCTGAAGGAGGACGTCGAGACCCATCCGCGGCACGAGACGACGCACGCAGACCGCGTAGTCCTGCACCGCTGCGTCCGGGCCGGCCACGAACCGCTCGTGGTCCACGCCGGGAGGGACGACGCGGATGCGCGAGGCCTCGACCCCGTACTCCTCCTCGAGCACCGACGCGAAGGACCGGGAGAGCACGACGAACGCCTCGGCGCGCCGGAAGACCAGACGCTCAATGCGCTTCTTGGCCGACACCACCACGGGGGACGCGCCTTCCACCGCACTTTCCGCTGCCCAGGGCCCGTGGAAGTGGAAGACCAACCCCGAGGACCGTCGCGACCACAGTGCCGGCAGGGCGTTGAGCGCGAAGTGCGCGACGACGACGTCACCGGTCCGCACGACGCGCCGCAGCACCCGGAACAGAGCGAGGAGACGCAGCGGCAGGGGGTCCTCGACCCTCGCGACGTCCACAAGACCCTCGACCGGGTCCTCCCGGCACGGTCCCAGGACCAGCACGCGCTGCTCCACACCGAGCGCCTGGAAGGCGTGGCAGAGGCTCGCTACGTAGCGGTTCAGCCCTCCAGGCCGGTCGGGGAACCACCCGTCCCCGATCACCACAACGCCGGGGGCCGCCCCCTGCGGGCGGTGCGACGTCGGCCTACGGCGCCCCATCGACTCCCCCACGGGTGCAGGCAGTGATCGACACGCACAGCGGAGGACCGATCCGGTCGTGCTCCTGTGCCGAGCCCCGGGGGACAGCTCGACCACCGAGTGTCGTCACCGGTCGCGGTCCCCGACCACTCCGCGGAGCGTGTCCGTCATCCGCTGTTGGAAGGCCAGGCGGGAGTAGACCTGCGACGTCCGGGAGGCAACCTCCGCGTGGTCCCAGTCCTGCGCCAGGAGCTCCTTGATCGCCTGACCCAGGCTCTCCACCGACGGTGTGTCGAAGAAGACCCCGGAGAAGCCCTCCTCCACGGTGTCCAGTGCCCCACCGGCCCGGTATGCGATCACCGGGGTCCCGCAGGCCATAGCCTCCACGGGCACGATGCCGAAGTCGTCCTCGCCGGGGAAGAACAGTCCCTCCGAGGAGCGGTACAGGTCCACCAGGTCGTGCGCGCTCCGCCAGCCGAGGAAGCGGACGTTGCTGGGAGCCGTGCGCTGCAGCCGCGCCCTGTCGCGCCCCTCGCCGACGACCGTGAGCGTCTTGTTCGGCATGTCGCGCATGACCTCGATGGCCAGCGAGAGCCTCTTGTAGGGCTCTGCGATCCGGCCCACCCAGAGGAACCCGTCCCGGACCGCGTCCGCGTCGAAGGTGAAGACGCGCTCGTCGAAGGGCGGCGGCACGATGGGCGCGTCCGCGACGCCGTAGGCGAGGTGGATCCTGTCCCGGACGGCCCGACTCGTCGCGATGAAGGCGGTGACCGACTCGGCCGCCCGCTGGTCGGCGTGCCTGAAGTACCCGCCGAGGAGGCGGGTGGCCATCCGCACGGGGAGCGACCCACCCTTGGTGTACATCGCCGCGCCGCTCCAGGCGTGCCGGAGCGGCGAGTGGCAGTACACGACCTTCATCCCCGTGGACGGGACGACGTGACAGAAGGCGTAGGACGACGCCAGGAGGTGCCCGGCGGCCGGTCTCGCCCTCCTCAGGAGCACCGGGTAGAGGGGCGCGAGCCAGCGGTGGTTCCACCGGGTGACCGGGAGCGCGCCCAGCAGGTCCGGACCCCGGGGCACCCCGAAGTGCCGCACCACGTCGTCGTCCGCGCCGATGAACCGCACCGGGGCGCCGGGGAGGACGAGCTCGCTCAGGCACCTCGTCACCCACTCGGCACCCCCCGACACGAAGGCGAAGTCGTGACTGATCGTCCACTCGCGGGGGTCCAGGTCCACTAGCCGTACACCTCCTCGCCAGGACGGGACCCGCCTCCGGCGGGACGGTCGGGGACCGGCGGTACGCCCTCGCGGCGGTGCCGCCCACGTCCCTCGGTGACCGGCCGGTCGGCGAAGCGGGGCGCGACGGTGGACACGGCGACGACGGCCGCCAGCAGGAGACCGTTCCGCGGGAAGTAGAGGACGTTGTCCAGCATCCAGGTGAGGAGGACCAGGACCAGCACGCCCAGGACGGGGGACCGAGCACGCCACGCGGCACGACAGACGGCGAGCACCGCGGCGATCAGTGCCAGCCCACCGAGAGCGCCCGTCTCGATGAACACGTCGATGAAGGTGTTGTGCGAGTAGACCAGGCCACCCGTCCCGTCGTCGGACAACTGGGCGTAGAGCCCGGGCCCGACACCGAGCGTGAGAGCGCGGTCGACGGCCTCGCCCACGGCGGACGTGAGCAGGTCCAGCCGGCCGGAGGTGCTCACGTCACCCGAGTCGATTGCGCGGAGGATGTTGTCGCCCAGGCTCTCCTGGGCGCCGGGAGGCCTCACGAACAGCACGGCGAGGAGGCCCACCAGGGCGACACCGGCGATGACGACGCGCCGACTGCTCCTCAGGACTAGGTATCCGGCGGTGACGACCAGCAAGGCCACGAGTCCCTGACGCGAGAAGGTGATGGCCAGAGCTGCCCCGATGACCACGATCGCCGCGGCGTTCAGGACGGGCAGCCTCCGGTGGACCAGCAGGAGCAGCGCCGTGAAGGCCGTCACGGCGAAGTACTGACCGGCACTCGGCGATGCCATGAACGGCACGATGCCCCGGAACTGCCCCACGCTGGGCACGTAGACGTTCAGCAGGCCGATGGAGTTGGCGGTGGTGCCGCCCCACACTGCGTTGGCCTGCGCGAGCAGATCATAGAACTCGGGCTCCCCGACGAAGAACTGGTAGGCGTACTGCAGGAGGCACACGACGCCGGCGACCAGACCACCGATCGTCAGGGACTGGAGCACCCTCGCTCCCGTCGTCGCCCCGGTGCGGACCGCACCGTGCACAGCCAGGCCGAACCCGACGAAGAAGGTCAGGTAGGCCGCGCGGGACAGGGCGTACGGACTCCCGGAGGCCACGGCGCTCACACTCACGGCCAGCACCAGGAGGACCACGGTGACAGCCGTGGCACCGGGGCGGGTCCGCCTCGGGAGACCGACGTACCGGAGCAGACAGACGACGGCGACGGGCAGCCCGACGAGGAACCCCGAGAAGACCGAGCCGCCGGCCAGTTCACCCGTGTACGGGAACAGCGGGAGCGTGATCAGGAAGGCGTGCAGGGCCCAGGTGGTGGCGTGGTGCGCGATGCCGGCGACGACCACCGCGCCGGCGACCGTGAGCACGAGGCCCGGGTCGAGGTCGGTGAAGACCACCAGCAGTGCCGCACCCGCAGCCACGACCGCGGCCGACGTCCCGTACAACCCGACGAGCTTCGCTCCGCGCGCGCCGTCCCGCGACGCCACCGCCTCATCCATTGTCGTGCCTCTCGGTGTGGGGCGCCCGCGGATGGCCGGGAGCTGATGACGCCGACCTGGCGTCAGAGCGCGTCACGGGCAACGCCCCAAGACGTCCGCGTAGACGCGGTGCAGGTGCGCGGCGATGAGCCCGACGTCGTAGGCCCTGCTCGCGCGTCGCGCCTCCGCCCCCATCGACGCACGGAGGCGAGGGTCCCGGGCGACGAGCTGGATGTGCTCCGCGAGCAGGTCCACGTCACCGGGAGGGTGGAGGAGGCCAGTCACGCCGTGCTCGAGGATCTCACTCGGTCCCCCGGCATCGGCTGCCAGCACGGCCAGTCCGGCGGCCATGCCCTCGGTCACCACCTGGCCGAAGGGCTCGGGGATGAGCGACGCGTGCACCAGGACGTCCATTGCCTGCAGTTCCGCCGGGACGTCGTCGGAGAACCCCGTGAACGTCACGCGTCCGTCGATGTCGAGTTCGGCCACGAGCTGGTGCAACTCGGCGAGGTAGTCCGTCTCACCGAACATGGCTGAACCGACGATCACCGCTCGACTGTGCGGTCGGTCGTGTGTGGCCTGCGCGAAGGCGCGGAGGAAGACGTCCTGCCCCTTCCACGGCGTGATGCGACCGACCATCCCGACGGTAAGGCCGTCGTCGCGCTCGTGCACGGGGTCCTGGCGCGGTGTCTGCTCGACCGGCTCGGGGAGGACGACGGTCCGTCCCCGGCGCCATCGAGGAGCGACCGTCGCGAGGGTGGACCGGGAGTTCGCGATGACGAGTCGCGGCAGCGTCCAGACGGCCAATCTGGACAACGCAGCAGCCGAGGCGGACATGTAGCGGGAGTCGATCCGGTCCCTGGCGTGCCAGACGTGCGGGACACGCGCGATCCTCGCCGCCACGCCACCGTAGAGGTGCGCCTTGTTGGAGTTGGTGTGGACGAGGTCCGGCGCCTCCTGACGGATGACCCGTGCCAGCCTCCACGCATAGGTGAGGGCGTACCAGATCGCCTTCACGGGCGGCCTGGTCAGGCTGATCCGGTCCCTCCGCAGGGTGGCCGCGCCGACCGCGAGGGGGAGGACCTCGACCCGTACGCCCACGGCGCGCAGTCTGTCCGCGAGAGGTCCGTCCTCGGCCAGGAGCACGGTGAAGTCGACGCCGGGCACGTGCGGCAGCAACCGGACGAGCGCCAGTTCAGCGCCCGAGAGCTGGGCGCAGTGGTCGAGCACCAGCACCCTCAGGGGCTCACCCGTCGACCCGCGCGCGTCGACGGAAGACATCGCTGACACGTCTACCGTTGCGCGGCGCGGACGAGGCGCTGCGGTGCGATAGGTGCACGCGTGATCTCCGTCTCGGCCAGGCGCCTGAGCTCGGAGGGATCGTCTCGGCCCGCCGCGGGGCTGCCTCGCCCCGCGGAGGGCACGTCGTGCCCGCCGCACGGTTCGGACACCGGCGGCGTCCGGTCGGACGGTGGCCGGTGCACCACGTCTCGGGCGGTCGCCGGGGCCCTCACCTCGGGGACGTCCGCGTGGTTCGGCGACGGCGGACCGTGGGGTCAGCCCCTGCCCGAAGTCGCGACTGTCCTCGCCAGATCGGCCCTCCGCACATGTGTCCTCCCCGTGCCGACGTGATGGGTCGACAGCGGAGGCTACTTGCTCGGACGACCTGCCATGGGAGTCAGCCTCGCCCGATCGAGGACCCGACCTGCGCTTCCGGTGTCCGGGCCGACTCCGACGCCGTGGGGAACGCCGCCCGTGGAGGACCGGCACGTGGCCGGGCGGACCGCCCGGCCGGCCCGCATGGTGGACCGATCTAG
>NZ_JBFNXQ010000036.1:0-46733 GCF_041018925.1 Geodermatophilus maliterrae | reverse complement strand
ACCAGCGTCGGCGACGACAAGGACCGCCGGCCGATCTACCTCGCCGAGTGCGGCGGCCGCTCCGGGAGCACCAGCAGCAAGAAGCGCCGGTGAGCGCTGCCGAGGCGCTGCAGCCGCTCGACGGGCTGATCGCCAGCCTCGCCGTCGACATCCCGGACTTCCCGGTCCCCGGGGTGGTCTTCCGGGACCTGACGCCGGTCTTCGCCGACGGCCCGGCGTTCCGCCGCATGGTGGAGGGCCTGGCCGGACCGCAGACGGCCGACCCCCGGGCGGCCGCGGTCGCGCACACCGACGAGGGCGGCCCGCGCGACCCCGGGTTCGACGTCGTCGTCGGGGTCGAGGCCCGCGGCTTCCTGCTGGCCGCGGCGGTCGCCCTGCACGCCGGCGTCGGGGTCGTCCCGGTGCGCAAGGCCGGCAAGCTCCCGCGCGAGCGGGTGAGCGCCGACTACGCGCTGGAGTACGGCACGGCCACCGTCGAGATGCACACCGACTCCCTGTGGCGCGGTCAGCGGGTGCTGCTCGTCGACGACGTCCTCGCCACCGGGGGCACGCTCGGTGCCGCCATCGCCCTGATCGAGGAGCTGGGTGCGGTGGTGACGGCGGTGTCGGTGGTCATCGAGCTGGCCGAGCTCGGCGGGCGCCAGCAGATCGCACCGCACGCCGTGCACGCCCTCTGGACCACCTGAGGGGGAGGTCTCCTGCCCGGTCCGGCCTGCACGGGCCCGGTCGCGGCTAGCATGATGGGAGTAGTTCCTCCTCACCAGCGCAGGAGTCGCCGTGGCCCCCGACGCGCCCGCCACCGACGTGGCTGCCGCGCGGCCGGAGGAGCCGCCCGGCGAGCAGCCGGACCAGCGCGCGCCGCTCCCGAGCCGGCCCGTGGTCCGCCGTCCCGAGGACGTCGGCAGCGAGCCCCCGGACGAGAGCGGGGCCCCGCGCCCCCGCCGGGTCCGTGACCGGCTGGCCCGGCGGATCGTCGCCGGGCAGCGCAGCGGGGTCGTCCGCCCGGTGCTCGAGCCGCTGGCCGCCCTGCACCGGCAGAGCCACCCCAAGGCCGACCTGGTGCTGCTGCAGCGCGCCTACGACGTCGCCGAGGCCGCGCACGCCACGCAGAAGCGCAAGAGCGGCGACCCCTACATCACCCACCCGCTGGCCGTGGCCACCGTCCTGGCCGGGTTGGGGATGGACACCACCACGCTGGTCGCCGCCCTGCTGCACGACACGGTCGAGGACACCGGCAAGACGCTGGAGGCCATCAGCGCCGACTTCGGCCCCGAGGTCGCGCACCTCGTCGACGGCGTCACCAAGATCGACAGGGTGAAGCTGGGCGACGCCGCCCAGGCCGAGACGATCCGCAAGATGATCGTCGCGATGGCCCGCGACCCGCGGGTGCTGGTCATCAAGCTCGCCGACCGGCTGCACAACATGCGCACGCTGCGCTTCCTCCCGCCGGACAAGCAGGAGAAGAAGGCGCGCGAGACGCTGGAGATCCTCGCCCCGCTGGCCCACCGCCTGGGCATGAACACGATCAAGTGGGAGCTCGAGGACCTCGCCTTCGCCACGCTCTACCCCAAGCGGTACGACGAGATCGTCCGCCTGGTCGCCGAGCGCGCCCCCTCGCGGGACACCTACCTGGCCGAGGTCACCGCCTCGGTCACCGAGCAGCTCAAGGCCGCCGGCATCGAGGCGGTCGTCACCGGCCGGCCCAAGCACTACTACTCGATCTACCAGAAGATGATCGTCCGCGGCCGGGACTTCACCGACATCTGGGACCTCGTCGGCATCCGCATCCTGGTCGACACCGTCCGCGACTGCTACGCGGCGCTGGGCATCATGCACGCGCACTGGCAGCCGGTGCCGGGACGGTTCAAGGACTTCGTCGCGATGCCGAAGTTCAACATGTACCAGTCGTTGCACACGACGGTGATCGGCCCGCAGGGCAAGCCCGTCGAGCTGCAGATCCGCACGCACGACATGCACCGCACCGCCGAGTACGGCATCGCCGCGCACTGGAAGTACAAGGAGAAGGCGCGCGCCGGCGGGCGCCCCGGGCCCGGCGAACTGGGTGCGGCGAAGGTCGGCTCGCCCGACGACATGCTCTGGCTGCGCCAGCTGCTGGACTGGCAGCGCGAGGCCCAGGAGCCCGGCGAGTTCCTCGAGACCCTGCGCTACGACCTCGGTCCGCAGGAGGTCTTCGTCTTCACGCCCAAGGGCGACGTGATCAGCCTGCCCGGCGAGTCGACGCCGGTCGACTTCGCCTACGCGGTGCACACCGAGGTGGGGCACCGCTGCATCGGCGCCCGGGTCAACGGCACCCTGGTCAGCCTCGACAGCCGGCTGTCCAACGGCGACGTCGTCGAGATCTTCACCTCGCGGTCGCCGACGGCCGGCCCGTCGAAGGACTGGCTGGGCTTCGTCGGCTCGTCGCGGGCGCGCACGAAGATCCGGCAGTGGTTCACCAAGGAGCGCCGCGACGACGCGGTGGAGGCCGGCAAGGAGGCCCTGACCCGGGCCATGCGCAAGTCCGGCCTGCCGCTGCAGCGGCTGCTCGGCGGCGACGCCCTGGTCACGCTGGCCAAGGACCTCCGGTACGCCGACGTCACCGCGCTGTACGCCGCGGTGGGGGAGAACCAGATCTCCGCGGCGTCGGTGGTCGAGAAGCTGATCACCGCGCTGGGCGGTGCCGAGGGCGCGGCGGAGGACATCGCCGAGACGGCGATCCCCACCCGGGCGCCGGCGCACCGGCGCCCGGCCAGCGGCGACCCGGGCATCGTCGTCCACGGGATGAGCGACGTCTGGGCCAAGCTCGCCAAGTGCTGCACCCCGGTGCCCGGCGACGACGTCCTGGGCTTCGTCACCCGCGGCGGCGGCGTGAGCGTGCACCGCACCGACTGCACCAACGCCGGTGACCTGCAGCGCAAGCCCGAGCGGCTGGTGGAGGTCGAGTGGGCCAGCCAGCCCGGCTCGGTGTTCCTCGTGTCGATCCAGGTCGAGGCGCTCGACCGGCACCGGCTGCTCTCCGACGTCACCAAGGCGCTGGCCGACGAGCGGGTCAACATCCTCTCGGCGTCGGTGCAGACCAGCCGCGACCGGGTGGCGGTCAGCCGGTTCACCTTCGAGCTGGCCGACCCGGCCCACCTCGGCGCGGTGCTGCAGACGGTGCGCAACGTCGAGGGCGTCTTCGACGTCGAGCGCGTCACCGCCTAGCGGACGTCGCGGCGGCCGCCGCGGGGGAGCACCAGCTCGATGCGGGCCGGCAGGTCGGGACGGCCCACTGCCTGCCGCGCGTGCGCGAGGGCGCTGTCGACGATGCGGGTGTGCAGCTCGCCGGCGCCGACCCGGCCGTCGAGGGTGACGGTGAGGCTGAGCAGCGGTGCGGTCGAGGCACCCGACAGTCCGGCACGGGCACGGGTGACGCCGCGGTAGCCCTCCACCTCGTCCTCCACCGCACCGGTCAGCGCGGCGGCGTCGAGGTCGGTGTGCCCGCGCCGCGCGTCGCGGGCCAGCGGCAGCTCGGCCACCCGGTCCGACCGCCCCTGGGCCAGCAGCCACCACAGGCACAGCAGGGCGAGCAGGCCGCCGGCCACGGCGACCGCGGCCCAGAACCAGGGGCTGGCGTCGACGAAGCGGGTCACCGGCTCGTCGATCACCGGCCGGTCGGAGAAGCGGGAGCCGAACAGCCCGAAGGCCGCGGCGAGCGCGGCGGCCCCCGCAGCGGTCATCAGCAGCCCGACCAGCGCCAGGACGACGCGGTTGGCGCGGACGACGCCGCGGGCGCGGGTCCGGGGCAGCAGCGCGGCCGGGCCGGCGGGCGCCGGGGACGACGGGGCCGGGCGGTCCTCGGTGGTGGTCATCGGGCCTCCTGTCGGGTGCGGACGCGCAGCCTCGGCGCGGCGCGCAGGTGCAGCGACTCGAGCGCGGCGGTGGCGTTGTCCTGCGCCTCGCGGCCGATGCGGGCCACCTCGGCGGGGTCGCGGACGGGCACGTGCACCGACAGCCGGGCGCGGCGGGCGCGGGCCCTCGCCTCGGCGCGCTCGACCCCGGGGGTGGCCGTGGCCGCCCTCTCGAGCACGCGGGCCAGGCTCCGGGTGGACAGCGTCGTGGTCACCGCGGGGTCGGAGCTGACGAGGACCAGCTCGGTGCGGCGGCGGCGCTTGAGCTCGGCGAGCAGCAGGGCCAGGCCGAGCACCAGCAGTCCGACGGCGATCGCGATGACGATCCCGGCCGACCACGGGTTCTCGCGCAGCCACCCGGCCACCGGGCCGTGGGGGAGGACGACGGCCGGCCGCTCGAGGGCGGCGACCACCACCTCGACGACGACGAGCACGCCGAATAGCGACCCGGCGACGGCCAGCAGGACGGCGAGGACGCGGTCGAACGTGCGCACGTCAGTCCACCCGCCGATCGCCGGAGCGGGGACCGGGCAGCGCCGTGACGCGGATGTCGACGCCGGCCGTCTGGACGCCGGCCAGCGTGGCCAGCTGCTCCTCGACGTGCCGGCGCACCTGCTCGGTCACCTCCAGCACCGGCGCCGGCCAGGCGACGGACATGACGACGGAGACCGTGGCGACCGGCCAGTCGACGTGGGCGTCGACCGTCGGCCGCTCGTCGGCCGAGCCGAGGGAGAGGCCCAGCACGCGGCGGGGCGCGCCGGTGGCGCGGTCGACCTCCGCGGCGGCCTGCGCGGCGATCCGCTCGACCACCCGGTCGGCGACGTGCAGGCGGCCGCGGGTGCCGGGGTCGGCGGCCGCGGAGGGGGTGGCCACGGAGGGGGTGCGCGCGGAGAGGACGGGCGCGGCGGAGGGAGGCGCGGCGGAGGCGGGTGCGGTCACCGCCGGCCACCGCTGCCGGTCAGGTACGAGGACAGGTCGATCCGGCCCTCGACGACCTGGCCGACGAGGAACCCGACGGCGCCGAGGACGGCGACCAGCAGGAAGGCGTCGAAGCCGCCGAAGGCGCCGGCGAGACCGAGGACGAGACCGACCAGCAGGCCGGTGAGGCTGGGGCGCATGGGGAGCTCCTGAGGAGGACGGTTCAGTGGAGGGTGCGGGCGGGGCGGCGGGGCCCGAGCAGGCGGCGCAGCCAGGCGCGCGGCCCGCGGCTGCGGACGACCGTGACCCGCGGCCGGGGGACGGTGGCGCCCGGCGGGCCGGCGTCCGGAGGGCGCCCGGCCCGGAGGGCGGCGAGCCCGGCGGCGAACACCGCCGGGTCGCCGCCGACGTCGGGGTGGTGCGTGCGGATCCAGGCCCGGGTCGCCCGGCGGCGCTCGCGCGCCGCCGCGTCGTCGGGGCCGGTCCCGCCGGACGGCGTCGTCACGGGGTGCCGTCCGCGAGGGGGTCGAGCACGTCCTCGACCGCGACGTCGACCGGCGAGCCGGGTGCCAGCGGCGCGACCGCCGTCCGGACCTGGTCGGCGACCTCGTGCACCGGCACGCCGGCGTGGGCGACGACGTGCACCGCCACCCGCGCCGGGCCGCCCGGGGCGGGCCGGACGGCGACGCCGGCCACCCGCCGGCCCGGCAGGTAGCTGCCCGCCCCGTCGCGGCCGGCGGTCAGCCGGGCCACGGCGGGACAGGCGGTCACCGCGGCGGCCACCCGGTCGACGTCGACGCCGTCGACGAGGGCGGGAGCGGCCGGGGACGTCACGCGACGCGGCTGGGCTGCGGCTGCTGCTCGGTGTCGTCGTCGGTGGGCAGGTGCACGTCGTTGACGCTGATGTTCACCTCGACGACCTCGAGACCGGTCATCCGCTCCAGGCTGCTGATGACGTTGCGGCGGATGCCCGACGCCAGGTCGGCGATCGGGACGCCGTACTCGGCGACGATGTCGATGTCGACGGCGGCCTGGGTCTCGCCGACCTCGACCGAGACGCCCTGGGAGACGTTGGGGCCACCGGAGCCGGGGATGCGCTCACGGATGGCACCGAAGGCGCGGGCGACGCCGCCACCGAGCCGGTACACGCCGTTGACCTCACGGGTGGCCATGCCGGCGATCTTCGACACCACCGTGTCGGCGATCGTGGTCCTGCCCTGCGTGGTGGTGAGCTGGGTGCCGCTGGTGGTCCCGGCGTTCTGCTTGGTGGCCACGGCGGTGCTGGTGCTGGTGGACGTGGCGGTCGGGGAGCTCATGGGTTTCCTCCTCGGGTCCCGCTGTGCGGGATCGGATGACGTGTCACTGGGTAGGACACGTCCGTTCCCGGTTCGTCATGGGATCTCCCCGGATCGGGACCGTGACCCACCTCACCCGCTCGCGCCGGTACCGCGAGTGACGGACCGTGCCCGGGGTGTCCGATCCCGGCGCCGGGGTGCCCACCGGCCGGGGCGCTGGGACAGTGGCCCGGTGCACGAGGTGGAGGGCTGACCGCGGCGGGAGCGGGGGACCGCTCGGACGACGAGGTCCCCGACGCCGCTCTCGCGGCCCGGGCACGCGCCGGCGACGAGCGGGCGTTCGAGGTCCTGGTGCGGCGTTACCAGGCCCCGCTCTACCGGCTCGCGGTGCGGCTGCTCGACGACCGGCAGGAGGCCGAGGACGTGGTGCAGGACGTGTTCGTGACCGCGTGGCGGCGGCTGCCGGCTCTGCGCGACGACGCCGCCGTCGGGGGCTGGCTGTACCGCGCCACGACCAACCGCTGCCTCAACCGCCTCCGGGACCGCCGCACGGTGCCCGACGCGGAGCTGGAACGGCTGCCCGACCCGCGCCCCGGCGAGCAGCCCGAGCGGGTGGTCGAGGCCGCCGCGGGCGTGCACGCGCTCGCTGCCGCGCTGCGGCGGCTGACGCCCGAGCAGCGCGCCGTCTGGGTGCTGCGGGAGCTGCACGAGCGGTCCTACGACGAGATCGCCGGGACGCTGGGCACCACCTCCGCGGCCGTGCGCGGACGACTGGCGCGGGCCCGTGCTGATCTGGCGGAGGCGATGGCCCCGTGGCGCTGACCCCGGACGGCGCGGCCCCCGGCGCTGCGGTCCCCGACGGCGCGGCCCCCGGCGCCGAGCCGCCGGTCCCGCCCGTCCCCGACCTGCTCGCCACCGCCACCGAGGCCGCCCGCCGCGAGGACGCCACCCTGCCGCCGCCGCCCGCCCTGCTGCGCCGGGTGATGGACGCCGTCCGTGCCGAGCCGCGGCGCCCGGGGCTCGCGCTGGTGCTCTCCGACGTCCCGGGAGCCCGGGTCGAGGTGGCCGAGGCGGCCGCGGTCCGGGTGCTGCGGGCCGCCGTCGACGGGCTCGGCGACGTCCGTGCCGGCGCCTGCCGGGTCGCCGTCGACGGGACGGCGGAGCAGCGGGTGCTGCGGGTGACCCTCACCGTGACCGCCCGCGCCGGGCTGCCGCTGCCGGAGCTGGCCGAGCGGGTGCGGGCCCGCGTGGCCGCGGCGGGGGAGGAGGCGTTCGGCCTGCCGGTGGCCGCCGTCGACGTCACCGTCGCGGACGTGACCTGAGCCGGCTCAGCGGGCGGTGGCCACCACGGCGTAGAGCGGGTCGCCGACGCCGGGCTCGGTGCGCAGCTCGACCACCGGCTCGCTGAACCGGCCGGTGCGGCGGACCAGCTCCGCGACGATGGTGCCGTGCTGGGCGTCGTCGGTGAGCAGCCAGCCGCGGACGGCCTTGGTGGGGAAGCAGCGGTTGGAGAAGGTGATCGCCAGCGTGCCGCCCGGCCGCAGCACCCGCCCGACCTCGGTGAGCACCTCGATCGGCCGCGTCAGGTAGTCGATCGACACGCAGCAGACGGCCGCGTCGACGTCGTCGTCGGGCAGCGGCAGCCGCGGGTCGGCGTTGAGGTCGTGCACGACGCGCTCGGTGGCGGCGGGGTTGGCGGCCAGCTCGTCGGCGTTCATGCCGAGGACCACGAGCTCGGCCGGCGGCGTCCGGAAGTGCGAGACCCAGGAGGACATCAGGTCGAGCACCCGGCGCGGTGCGCGCGCCGACCCGTCGATGCCCAGCTCGGCGTACAGGTCGCCGACGGCGGCGACCGCGGCGTCGTCGATGTGCGTGACCAGCCGCGGCGGGCCGTAGAAGTCGGCGTCGGGCCGCTCGTCGTCACGGGTGAAGAAGCCGGCCGGGAACCCGGCGTAGGGGTCGGGGGCGCTCATCGGACCGGCGTCATCGCGGTGATCGTGACCGGGACGGTCGGTGCGCCGCCGCCGGGGCTGGGGTCGAGCGAGCCGTCGTTGCCGTTGGCCGCGACGACGTCCAGGACGGCCAGGCCGGCGTCGTCGACCGTGCCGACGACGGTGTAGTCCGGCGGCAGCGTGCTGTCGCCCCAGACGAGGAAGAACTGGCTGCCGTCGAGGCCCTGCCCGCTGTTGGCCATGGCGACGGTGCCGCGCCCGTAGGTCTCCGAGCCGTCGACGTCGGTGGGGAAGGCGTAGGTGGGCCCGCCGGCGCCGGTGCCCGTCGGGTCGCCGCACTGCAGGACCTGCAGGCCCTCGCTGTCGACCTCGCGGTGGCAGGGGGAGTCGTCGAAGAACCCCTCCTCGGCCAGGTGCAGCATGCTCGCCGCCGCGCAGGGGGCGCCGGCCCGGTCGAGGGTCAGCGTGAGCTCGCCGAGCGTGGTGACCACCCGCAGCGCCGCGGTGCCCTCCGCGGGGACCTCCTCGGGCGGCGGGGCGACGTCCACGGCGTAGGGGTTGCCCGACCGGGCGGCCACCCAGTCGCAGGTCGCCGTCTCCGCCGGCCCGCCGCTGCCGGCAGCACCGTCGCCGGCGGCGTCCCCCTCGGAGGCCGCCGGGCCGGCCCCGGTGCTGCTGCACGCGGCCAGCGACAGCAGCACCCCGGCCAGCGCGGCGGCCGACGCCCGGCGGGTCACGCGACGACGGTCATCGTGGTGATGGTCACCGGCACGTTCGGCGCGCCGCCGCCGGGGCTCGGCTCGAAGGAGCCGTCGTTGCCCGCCGCGGCGATGGTGTCGAGCACCGCCAGCCCGGCCTCGTCCACCGTGCCGACGACGGTGTAGTCCGGCGGCAGCTGCGAGTCGGTGAAGACGAGGAAGAACTGGCTGGCGGTCGAGCCGGGCACACCGCTGTTCGCCATGGCGATCGTGCCGCGGGGGTAGGTGGTCTCGGGCGTGACCTCCTCCGCGTACGTGTAGGAGGGGCCGCCGGAGCCGGTGCCGGTCGGGTCGCCGCACTGCAGCACGCCGAAGGTCTCGGCGTTGACCTCGCGGTGGCAGATCGTCCCGTCGAAGAACTCCTGCGAGGCCAGGTACGTGAAGCTGGCCGCGGCGCACGGCGCCTTCGCGCGGTCGAGGGTGAGCGGGATGTCGCCCTGGCTGGTGCTCATCAGCACCGGGACGGTGCCCGTGGCCGGCGTCGAGGCGGGGTCGGGCGGCGTGCCGACGTCGACGAGGTCGGTGTTCCCCGAGGTGTCGGGCGCGTAGGTGCAGGTGACCGTGCCGTCGGCGTTGGTCACCGCCGGGGCCGCGGTGGCCTCGGGAGCCGCGCTGCTGCTGGTGGCGGCCTCGGTGGCGCTGGGGTCGTCGTCGCCCCCGAGGCCGGCGACCAGGGCCACCGCCCCGGCCACGAGCACGACGGCGACGACGGTCACCACGACGAGCAGGTTGCGGCGGCGCCTGCGGGCCAGCTCGGCACGCCGCTCGAGCTGCTTCTGCAGGCGGCGCTGCGCGGCAACCCGGCGCTGCTTGTTGGTCGGCACGGGTCGGACACTCCTCGGACGGACGACTACTCGGCGGGGCGTCCGGCCGCGGCGGCTCCCGGCCGCGCCGCGGTGCCCCGCTGGTCGGCCGCGAGTCTAGGTGCGCTCCCTGAGCGCACCCGGCCGCCGGACCGGAGGGGGGCGAGATCACCCGCGTAACCTGCACGGGTGCTCATCCGCTCGTTCCCGGCCGGCGCCTTCGGCACCAACTGCTACGCCGTCGCCTCCGGGCCACGCTCGGAGTGCGTCGTGGTCGACCCCGGCATGGACGCGGTGGAGCCGCTGGCGCGGATGCTGGCCGACGACGGCCTCAAGCCCGTCGCCGTCGTGCTGACGCACGGCCACCTCGACCACACCTTCTCCGTCCTGCCGGTGTGCGACGGCTACGACGTCCCTGCGTACCTGCACCCGGACGACTTCGGGATGCTCGCCGACCCCGCGCGCTGGCACGGCCCGGCGCTGGCCCCGCTGATCACCGGCGTGCGGCTGCCCGACCCGTCGGAGGTGCGCCCGCTCGACGACGGCGCCGTCCTCTCGCTGGCCGGCGTGGAGCTGACCGTGCGGCACGCGCCGGGTCACACGCAGGGCTCGGTCGTGTTCTCCCTCGACCTCGGGGAGGCGCCGGGGCTGCTGGCCGGTGACGTGCTGTTCGCGGGCTCGGTGGGACGCGTGGACCTGCCCGGCGGCTCGTGGGACGCGATGCTGGCCTCGCTGCGCGACGTCGTCCTGCCGCTGGACGACGAGACGGTCGTGCTGCCCGGCCACGGCCCGGCGACGACGATCGGCCGCGAGCGGGCGACCAACCCCTACCTCGCCGAGGCCGGCGCGGCCGCGCCGAAGGGGCGCGGGCTGTGAGTGGCCTGACCGCGCCGAAGGGGACCTTCGACGTCCTGCCCCCGGAGTCGGCGCGCTTCCTCGCCGTCCGCGACACGCTGACCGCGCCGCTGCGGCGGGCCGGGTACGGCTACGTCGAGACGCCGGTGTTCGAGGAGACCGCCGTCTTCAGCCGCGGGGTGGGGGAGTCCACCGACGTCGTGACGAAGGAGATGTACACCTTCGCCGACCGCGGCGGCCGCTCGCTGACGCTGCGCCCGGAGCTCACCGCCGGGCTGATGCGGGCGTTCATCGAGCACCGGCTGCACACCGGCGCGCTGCCGGTGAAGCTGTGGACGGTCGGCTCGGCGTTCCGCTACGAGCGGCCGCAGGCCGGCCGGTACCGGCACTTCACCCAGGTGGACATGGAGGCCCTCGGCGTCGACGACCCGGCGCTGGACGCCGAGGTCGTGGCGCTGTGCGTGCAGGGCTACCGCGACCTCGGGCTGACCGACGTCGAGCTGCTGCTCACCTCGCTGGGCGACGCGACCTGCCGGCCGCAGTACCGCGAGCTGCTGGTCGAGTACCTGGAGGAGCTCGACCTCGACGAGGAGACCCGGCGCCGCGCGGAGATCAACCCGCTGCGGGTGCTCGACGACAAGCGGCCCGAGGTGCAGGCGCAGCTCGACGAGGCGCCGCTGATGGTCGACCACCTCTCGGACTCGACCAGGGCGCACTACGACGCCGTCCGCCAGCACCTCACCGACCTCGGCGTCCCCTGGACCGAGGCGCCCCGGCTGGTGCGGGGGCTGGACTACTACACGAAGACGACGTTCGAGGTCGTGCACCACGGTCTGGGCGCGCAGTCGGCCATCGGCGGTGGTGGCCGCTACGACGGGCTCTCGGCCGCGCTCGGCGGTCCCGACGTCTCGGGCATCGGGTACGCCGTCGGCGTCGACCGGACGCTGCTGGCGGTGCAGGCCGAGGGGCTCGACGTCACGGCCGCGGCCGGGGTGCAGGCGTTCGTCGTCCCGCTGGGCGCCGAGGCGAAGCGGCTGGCGGTGACGCTCGTGGGGCGGCTGCGCGCGGCCGGGATCTCGGCCGACACCGTCTACGGCGACCGCGGCCTCAAGGGCGCCATGAAGGCCGCCGACCGGTCGGGTGCCACGCACGCCGTCGTCGTCGGCGATCGTGACCTGGCCGAGGGCGTCGGCCAGCTCAAGGACCTCCGCACCGGGGAGCAGCGCGCCGTCCCGGTGGACG
Source organism: Geodermatophilus maliterrae (assembly GCF_041018925.1). Classification (NCBI taxonomy): domain Bacteria; kingdom Bacillati; phylum Actinomycetota; class Actinomycetes; order Geodermatophilales; family Geodermatophilaceae; genus Geodermatophilus; species Geodermatophilus maliterrae. The sequence goes on along the minus strand of NZ_JBFNXQ010000036.1, from coordinate 35,020 downwards.
GGTTGTTCGAGGCGCTGCGGACGGCGGTGACGGGTTGATGGAGCACAGGCCCCTGGGGCGGACCGGCGCGGAGGTCTCCGTCGTCGGCCTGGGCACGTGGCAGCTGGGCGGCGACTGGGGGGACGTCGACGAGGAGACCGCCGGCGAGGTGCTCGCCGCCGCGCTCGACTCCGGGGTGACGCTGCTCGACACCGCCGACGTCTACGGCGACGGGCGGTCGGAGGAGCGGATCCGCAAGGCGCTGGCCGACCGGGGCGAGCGGCCGTTCGTGGCGACCAAGGCCGGCCGGCGCGCCGACCCCTTCGAGGCGGCGCAGTACACGCCGGAGAACCTGCGTGCCTGGGTCGACCGGTCGCGGCGCAACCTCGGCGTCGACACCCTCGACCTCGTGCAGCTGCACTGCCCGCCCCCCGCCGTCTACTCCGACCGGCGGGTCTACGACGCCCTCGACGCCCTGGTCGAGGCGCAGGCGATCGCGGCCTACGGCGTGTCGGTGGAGACCGTGGCCGAGGGGCTGACCGCGCTGGAGCACCCGGGCGTGCAGACCGTCCAGGTGATCCTCAACGTGTTCCGCCGCAAGCCGCTGGAGGAGCTGCTGCCCGAGGCCGCCGCGGCCGGCGTCGGGGTGCTGGCGCGCGTGCCGCTGGCCAGCGGCCTGCTGTCGGGTCGGTACACCGAGTCGACGACGTTCGCCGCCGACGACCACCGGAACTTCAACCGCAACGGCGAGGCGTTCGACGTCGGCGAGACCTTCGCCGGCGTGCCCTACGACGTCGGCGTGGCCGCGGCACGGGAGTTCGTCGACATCTGCGGCGACCGCACGCCCAGCGCCGTCGCGCTGAGGTGGGTCGTCCAGCAGCCCGGCGTCACCTGCGTCATCCCCGGCGCCCGCTCGGTCGAGCAGGCCCGCGGCAACGCCGCGGCCGCCGACCTGCCGCCGCTGACCGACGCCGAGCTCGCCGACCTCGAGCGGCTCTACGACGAGCGCATCCGCGCGCACGTCCACGACCGCTGGTGACGAGCCTCCTGGCCCACCCCACCGCCCACTGAGAGGTACCCCGTGCTCCGCACCCACGACGCCGGGACGCTGCGCGCGTCCGACGCCGGTTCCACCGTCTCCCTCGCCGGCTGGGTGGCCCGCCGGCGCGACCACGGCGGCGTCGTCTTCGTCGACCTGCGCGACGCCTCGGGTTACGTCCAGGTGGTCGTCCGGGAGGAGGAGGCGCACGCCCTCCGCAACGAGTTCTGCGTGCAGGTCACCGGCGAGGTCCGGCAGCGGCCGGCCGGCAACGAGAACCCCGAGCTGCCCACCGGCGACGTCGAGGTCGCGGCCGCGCAGCTGACCGTGCTGTCGGCCGCCGCGCCGCTGCCGTTCCCGATCGAGACCGACGCCGCCGCCTCAGACGACGTCCGCTACCGGTACCGCTACCTCGACCTGCGGCGGCAGGGCCCGGCCCGGGTGTTGCGGCTGCGCAGCGAGGTCAACCGGGTGGCCCGCGGCGTCATGGCGCGGCACGGCTTCGTCGAGGTGGAGACGCCGACGCTGACCCGCTCGACGCCCGAGGGGGCCCGCGACTTCGTCGTCCCGGTGCGGCTGCAGCCGGGGAAGTGGTACGCGCTGCCGCAGTCGCCGCAGCTGTTCAAGCAGCTGCTGATGGTCAGCGGCCTGGAGCGCTACTACCAGATCGCCCGCTGCTTCCGGGACGAGGACTTCCGCGCCGACCGGCAGCCGGAGTTCACCCAGCTCGACTTCGAGATGAGCTTCGTCGAGCGCGACGACGTGCTCGCCATCGCCGAGGACGTCGTCCGCACGCTCTGGCGGGAGCTGGCCTCCTACGAGGTGCCCGAGATCCCGCGGATGACCTACCGCGAGGCGATGGACCGGTTCGGGTCGGACAAGCCCGACCTGCGGTTCGGCATCGAGCTCACCGAGCTGACCTCCTACTTCGCCGACACGCCGTTCCGCGTGTTCCAGGCGCCCTACGTCGGCGCGGTGGTCATGCCCGGCGGCGGGTCGCAGCCGCGGCGGGCGTTCGACGCCTGGCAGGACTGGGCCCGTTCCCGCGGCTCGCGCGGGCTGGCCTACGTGACGATCGCCGAGGACGGCACCCTCGGCGGCCCGGTGGCCAAGAACATCTCCGAGGCCGAGCGGTCCGGGCTGGTCGAGGCCGTGGGCGCGGAGCCGGGGGACTGCGTCTTCTTCGCCGCGGGCACCCGCCGGACCTCCCAGGAGCTGCTCGGCGCGGCGCGCAACGAGATCGCCCGGCGCCTGGAGCTCATCGAGCCGGGCTCGTGGTCGTTCCTGTTCGTCGTCGACTTCCCGATGTTCGAGCAGACCGAGGACGGCGACTGGACCTTCATGCACCACCCGTTCACCTCGCCCACGCCGGAGTGGCGGGAGCGCTTCCCCGAGGACAAGGGCGCGGCGCTGTCGGACGCCTACGACCTGGTGTGCAACGGCAACGAGCTGATGAGCGGCTCGGTCCGCATCCACGACGCCGCACTGCAGGAGCGGGTGTTCGAGACCCTCGGGATGTCGCGCGAGGAGGCCCGGGAGCGGTTCGGGTTCTTCCTCGAGGCATTCGCCTACGGCCCGCCGCCGCACGCCGGTGCCGCCCTGGGCTGGGACCGGCTGACCGCGCTGCTGGCCGGGGTCGACTCGATCCGCGAGGTCATCTCGTTCCCCAAGACCGGCGCCGGCTACGACCCGCTGACCGGAGCGCCGACGCCGATCACCGAGGCGCAGCGCAAGGAGGCCGGCATCGACGTGGTGGCCGACGAGCCGCCGCTGCCGGGTGAGCCCGGCGCCCCGGGTCCCACCGACCCGACCGGCTGAGGTCATTGCTGCCGACGAGTTGATCATCGGGACATCGCCGCTGACACGCGCCGACATGCCGGCGTGAGCGGCAACGACCCGATGATCAACGGCTGAGGCGGGTGGTCCACAGGTGCGGGCGCCGTCCACAGTCGCGCGTCGTCCGTCCCCGGGTGCTCCGTTCCTCCGCAGGGTCGTTGCGTGGACGACGCCGAACTCCCGCTGGTCTACACGTGGACGCAGGCCCGGGGCGCCGGAGCGCGCCGCCGGCAGGTCGCTGCCGACGGGCACCGGCTGACGCGGGGCCTGTACCTCTCCCGGGCCGCGGACGACGGGCTGGCCACCCGCTGCAGTGCCTGAACCCGCCTGCTGCCACCGGACGCGGCCTTCGGCCTCGGCACCGCATCGGCCCTGCTCGGGGCGGGGACTGACCCTCCACCTGAGGTCGAGGTCGTCCTGCGGCCCCGGCCGGTGCTCCCGCAGCGACGCGGGCTCGCGGTGCACGTCCGCGACCTGCGCGCGGAGGACGTGGTCGAGGCCGGTGGCCTGCGGGTCACCTCCGGTGCCCAGACCTTCCTCGACCTCGCCGCCCGTCTCCCGCCGGCCGAGCTCGTGGCGACGGGGGACGCTCTCCTCCGCGCGGGCGCCCTGGACGCGGCCTCCCTGCAGCGGCGCCTCGCCCGCGCCGGCCGGGTCCGCGGTGTGGTCAGCGCCCGGACGTGCGCGGCCCTCCTCTCGCCCGATGCGATGTCCCGGCCGGAGAGCCTGCTGCGGTACTGGCTCACGACGAGCGACCTGCCCGCGCCCGAGGTACAGGTACCCATCGTCGATCCACGGGGCCGGGTCGTCGCGCACGCCGACCTCGGCTACGCGCGGTTCCGGGTGGCCGTCGAGTACGAGGGTCGTCACCACGCCGACGTCCTCCAGTTCGGCCGCGACGTCGACCGGTACTCGCTCATGGCCGCGGATGGGTGGCTGGTGCTGCGGTTCGCCGGACGGCACCTGACGGGTCCGGCCGCCGTGGTCGGGCGCACGCGGCGGGCGCTGCTCAGCCGGGGATGGCGGCCGGGGAGTCGATCATCGTGACGTTGCCGCCGACACCCGCCGACACGCCGCGGCGAGCGGCCACGAGCCCATGATCACCGGGCAGGCGCCGCCTCAGCCGTCCAGGCGGGCGAGCTGCTCGGGGGTCAGCTGCAGGTCCGCGGCGGCGGCGGAGTCCTGGATCGACGCCGGCCGCGACGCCCCCGGGATCGGGACGACGACGTCGGCCTGCGCCAGGTGCCAGGCCAGGGTCACCCGGTACACCGACACGCCGAGCTCGGCGGCCACCTCCGCGAAGGCCGGCGCGGTCGACCGCAGCGACCCCGCCGCGCTCACCCCGCCGAACGGGCTCCACGGCAGGAACGCCAGCCCGTGCGCCGCGCAGTGCGCCACCTCGTCGGCCGAGAACCGCCAGCCCGGCGAGAACTGGTTCTGCACGCTCACCAGCGCCGGGCCGACGACGGAGCGGGCGACGTCGATCTGCGCGACGTCGGCGTTGGAGACGCCGACCATCTGCACCAGGCCGTCGGCGGCGAGCTGCCGCAGCGCGCCCATCGAGTCCTCCCACGGCGTGTCGGGGTCGGGCCGGTGGAGCTGGTAGAGCCCGATCGAGTCGACGCCGAGCCGCCGCAGCGAGGCCTCGCACGCCTGCCGCAGGTAGGACGGCGAGCCGTCGAGCAGCCAGTCGCTGCCGCGCCGCGTGTGCCCGCCCTTGGTGGCCACCAGCACGTCGCGCGCGCCCGGGCCGTAGGAGGCCAGCGCCTCGGCCACCAGCGACTCGTTGTGCCCGAACTCCGCCTCGTCGTGGGCGTAGGCGTCGGCGGTGTCGACCAGCGTCACGCCGGCGTCGAGAGCGGCGTGCACGGTGGCGATCGCGTCCTCGCGGGAGGGGCGGTCGGTCTTGCTGGAGAGGGGCATCGCGCCCAGGCCGATGGCGCTGACGGTCACGCCCCCGATGCGTCGCTGCTGCACGGGAGGTGTCGTGCCCCGCGGGTAGCGTCGACAAGCGTGAGCAGCCTGTTCGACGAGCCGGTGGAGGACGGCGGCGGGACCGTCGACCCGGGCGCGCCGCTGGCGGTGCGCATGCGGCCACGCTCGCTCGACGAGGTGGTCGGCCAGTCGCACCTGCTCGGTCCCCGTGCTCCGCTGCGCCGGCTGGTCGAGGCCGACGAGCCGATGTCGCTGGTCCTCCACGGCCCGCCCGGCACCGGCAAGACGACGCTCGCGCACGTCATCTCGCTGGCCACCAAGCGGCAGTTCGTGCAGCTGTCGGCCCTCGACGCCGGCGTCAAGGAGGTCCGCGCGGTCATCGCGAGCGCCAAGCGCGAGCTCACCTACGCCGGCCGGCGCACGGTGCTGTTCATCGACGAGGTGCACCGGTTCTCCAAGACCCAGCAGGACTCGCTGCTGTCGGCCGTCGAGGACCGCATCGTCAGCCTGATCGCCGCCACCACCGAGAACCCCTTCTTCTCCGTGGTCAGCCCGCTGCTGTCCCGCAGCCTGGTGCTGACCCTGCAGCCGCTGTCCGACGACGACGTCCGCACGCTGCTGCGCCGCGCGCTGACCAGCGAGCGCGGCCTGGACGGCGCGGTGACCCTCACCGCGGAGGCCGAGGAGCACCTGGTCCGCATCGCCGGCGGCGACGGGCGCAAGTCGCTCACCGCGCTGGAGTCCGGCGCCGGGGCGGCGCTGGCGGCCGGGCAGACCGAGATCGACCTCGCCACCCTGGAGACGGCGGTCGCCCAGGCCGCGGTGCGCTACGACCGGCAGGGCGACCAGCACTACGACGTCGCCAGCGCGCTGATCAAGTCCATCCGCGGCAGTGACGTCGACGCCGCCCTGCACTACCTGGCGCGCATGGTCGAGGCGGGGGAGGACCCGCGGTTCATCGCCCGCCGGCTGGTCATCGCCGCCAGCGAGGACATCGGCATGGCCGACCCCACGGCGCTGCTCACCGCGGTCGCCGCTGCCGACGCCGTCGCCTTCATCGGCATGCCGGAGGGCCACTTCCCGCTGGCGCAGGCCGTCGTCCACCTGGCCACCGCGCCCAAGTCCAACGCCGTCACCACGGCCATGGGCGAGTCCGTCGCCGACGTGCGCTCCGGGCTGGCCGGGCCGGTGCCCCCGGGGCTGCGCGACGCCCACTACGCCGGGGCGGAGAAGCTCGGCCACGGCGGCACCTACGTGTACCCGCACGCCCACCCCGACGGCGTAGTGCCGCAGCAGTACCCGCCGGACGCCCTGGTCGGGCGGGACTACTACCGGCCCACGAACCGCGGCGCCGAGGCGACGATCGCGGCGCGGCTGGCCAAGCTGCGCGCCATCGTCCGCCGCTCCCGGTGACCGATCGGCCCGCGACTACTGTGACCACGCCGGGGATGGCCGACCACCCCGGCCAGCGACGAGCAAGCCGACGAGCAAGAGGAGACGCCGCGTGTCCGCAGGAGAGTGGGCCGGACTGATCGCCGCCCTGGCGCTGGTGCTGCTGGTGGTGCTGCTCGCCGTCCCGTTGCTCAAGCTGGGACGCACCCTCGACGAGGCCACGCTGACGATCCGGCAGACGCGGGAGCAGAGCGGCCCGATCCTCAGCCAGGCGCAGACGACGGTGGCGCACGTCAACAGCAACCTCGAGCGGGTCGACGACATCACCGGCAACGCGGCCAACGTGTCGAGCAACGTCGCGGCGCTGACCAGCGTCGTCGCCGCCACCGTCGGCAGCCCGCTGATCAAGGTCGCCGCCTTCAGCTACGGCGTGCGCAGCGCGACGAAGAAGCGGCGCGAGGGCCAGGCGCTCGCCGAGGCCGCCGCCCGCGACAAGTCCGCGCGTCGTGAGCGCCGCGCCGCCCGGCGGGCCGCCTGATGCGCCGGCTGTTCTGGCTGGCCATGGGCATCACCATCGGTGCCCTCGTCGTCCGCAAGCTGTCCCGCGCCGCCGAGCGGATGACGCCCGCCGGCATCGGCGCCTCGATCGCCGAGGGGCTGCGCGACCTCGCCGACGCCATCGGCGACTTCGGTGCCGACGTGCGCGCCGCGGCGGCGATGCGCGAGGAGGAGCTGCGCAGCGGCACCGGCCTCGACGCGCCGCTGCCCGAGCGCGACCAGGTCCAGCTGCCGGGACGACAGCTGCGCGGACAGCAGTTGCCCGGACGACAGCTGCCCGGACGCGGGGCCCACGCCGCCGACCGCTGACCTCCGGCGGCGGCGCTTCCCGCGGACCGCCGCCACCTCTCGCAGGAGACCCGAGCACAGATGCAGACCGCCGAGATCCGCCGCCGCTTCCTGCAGCACTTCGAGCAGCGCGGCCACACCGTCGTCCCCAGCGCCTCGCTGGTGTCGCCGGACCCCTCGCTGCTGTTCACCGTCGCCGGCATGGTGCCGTTCATCCCGTACCTGACCGGCCGCGAGCCCGCCCCGTTCCCGCGGGCGACCAGCGTGCAGAAGTGCGTGCGCACCCTCGACATCGAGGAGGTGGGCAAGACCACCCGCCACGGCACGTTCTTCCAGATGAACGGCAACTTCTCCTTCGGCGACTACTTCAAGGACGGCGCGATCCAGCACGCGTGGGAGCTGGTCACCGGGCCGGTGGCCGAGGGCGGTCTCGGCTTCGACCCGGACCGCATCTGGGTGACCGTCTACCTCGACGACGACGAGGCCGCCGACGCCTGGCACCGCATCGCGGGGCTGCCGGTCGAACGCATCCAGCGGCTGGGCAAGAAGGACAACTACTGGCACACCGGGGCCGACGGCCCGGGCGGCCCGTGCTCGGAGATCTACTACGACCGGGGTCCGGAGTTCGGCCCCGACGGCGGCCCGCTGGTCGACACCGCCGGCGACCGGTTCCTCGAGATCTGGAACCTCGTCTTCATGCAGTACGAGCTCACCGACGTCCGGAGCAAGGAGGACTTCCGGGTCGTCGGCGAGCTGCCGAAGAAGAACATCGACACCGGCATGGGCCTCGAGCGCGTGGCCTACCTGCTGCAGGGCGTCGACAACATGTACGAGATCGACGAGGTGGCGCCGGTGCTGCGCCGCGGTGCCGAGCTCGCCGGCGTCACCTACGGCAAGGACCACGAGGCCGACGTCCGGCTGCGGGTGGTCGCCGACCACGTCCGCAGCGGCCTGATGCTCATCGGCGACGGCGTCACGCCCGGCAACGAGGGCCGCGGCTACATCCTGCGCCGGCTGCTGCGCCGCGCCGTCCGGTCGATGAAGCTGCTCGGCGTCGACACCGCCACCCTGCCCGAGCTGCTGCCGGTCTCGCGCGACGCGATGAGCGCCAGCTACCCGGAGCTGGCCACCGACTTCGACCGCATCTCCTCGGTGGCCTACGCCGAGGAGGAGGCGTTCCGCCGCACGCTGTCCTCCGGGACGGCGCTGTTCGACACCGCCGTCCGCGAGGCCAAGGCCGCCGGCACCCCGGCGCTGTCGGGCGAGCAGGCCTTCTCCCTCCACGACACCTACGGCTTCCCGATCGACGTCACCCTCGAGATGGCCGCCGAGCAGGGCGTGACCGTCGACGAGGCCGGCTTCCGCGCGCTCATGCAGCAGCAGCGCGACCGCGCCCGCGCCGACGCCCGCGCCAAGCGGACCGGCTCGGTCGACGTCCTGGCCTACCGCCGGCTGCTGGCCGAGCACGGGCCCACCGACTGGCGGGCCTACGACACCCTGCGCACCGACTCCCGCGTGCTCGGCCTCGTTCCCGATCTGGCTGCGGCCGAGCTCGACGGGGACGACGGCGGTCCCGCCGAGGCCGGCGCAGGGGAGATCGTGCGCGTGGTGCTCGACCGGACGCCGTTCTACGCCGAGTCCGGCGGCCAGGTCGCCGACGCCGGCGTGCTGACCTGGGACGGCGGCCGCGCCGAGGTGCTCGACGTGCAGCGCCCGGTCAAGGGCCTGGTCGTGCACCAGGTGCGGGTCCTGGAGGGGGCGCTCGGCCAGGGCGCGGAGCTCACCGCCGAGGTCGACCGCGAGTGGCGGCTGTCGGCCTGCCAGGCGCACTCGGGCACGCACGTGGTGCACGCCGCGCTGCGCCAGGTGCTCGGCCCGCAGGCGCTGCAGTCGGGCTCCTACAACCGGCCCGGCTACCTGCGGCTGGACTTCGCCTGGCAGGGCGCCCTCAGCACGCAGCAGCGCTCCGACATCGAGGACGTCGCCAACGCCGCGGTGCGCGCCGACCACCGGGTGAGCGCCTCCTACATGACGCTGCCCGAGGCCCAGGCCATCGGCGCGCTGGCGCTGTTCGGCGAGACCTACGGCGAGCAGGTGCGCGTCGTCGAGATCGGCGGCCCCTGGTCGCGCGAGCTCTGCGGTGGCACGCACGTGGCCGGCAGCGCGCAGATCGGCACGCTGGCGCTGACCGGGGAGTCCTCGGTCGGCTCGGGCTCGCGCCGCGTGGAGGCGGTCGTCGGGCTGGAGGGGTTCCGCTACCTCGCCCGCGAGCGCGACCTGGTCCGCCAGCTCGGCGAGCTGCTCAAGTCGCCGACCGACGGCCTGCTCGACCGGGTGGGCGGCATCCTGTCCCGGCTGCGCGAGGTCGACCGGGAGATCGCCGAGCTGCGCGCCGCGCAGAGCCAGGCCGCGGCCGGTCAGCTGGCCGCGCAGGCGCGCGACGTCGGCGGGGTCGCCGTCGTCGCGGCGTCGCCGTCCGGGCTGGCGGGGGGCGACCTGCGCACCCTCGCGCTCGATGTGCGGGGACGGCTGGGCGACCGTCCGGGTGTTGTCTTGCTCGCCTCGGAGTCCGGGGGCAAGGTGGCTCTCGTCGCGGCGCTCAACCCCGCCGCCCAGGAGCGCGGCCTGTCGGCGAACGACGTGCTGCGCGCCGCGACCGCCCCGGTCGGTGGCCGCGGCGGTGGCAAGGCCGACGTCGCCCAGGGCGGCGGGACGGACCCGGGCGGCATCCCCGCCGCCCTCCAGGCCGGTGAACAGGCGGTCGCGACCGCCGCAGGGAGGTGACCGGAGTGCCCGAGCAGCGCCCCGACGAGACCGGCGACATGGGCGAGCGGCGCGTGCAGGGCCGCCCCGCGGTGCCCCCGTCGCGCCCGCGGCGGACCCCGCCGCAGCAGCCGGTGCACCACCCCACCGAGGCGATCGACCTGCGCGGGGCCTTCCCGCCGGTCCGCCACGAGACGACCGAGATCGACCTGTCGCAGGGGCTGCCCGCCGGGCTGCCGCTGCCGCCGCGGCGCACCCGCCAGGGCCGCCGGCTGGGGCTGGACGTCGGCACGGTGCGGGTCGGCGTGGCGCTGTCGGACCCGACCGGCACGCTGGCCAGCCCGCTGGAGACCGTGGAGCGCGCCCGCGACGGCGCCGACCTCGAGCGGATCGCGGCGCTCGTGGTGGAACACGAGGTGACAGAGGTGATCGTGGGGGAGCCGAGGCACCTCTCGGGTGCGTCGGGCGCCTCGGCGCGCGAGGCCCGTGCCTACTCTCGGGCACTCGCCGGGCGCATCGGCACCGTGCCCGTGCACCTCGTCGACGAGAGGCTCTCCACCGTGACCGCAGCCAGTTCCCTGCGGGCGAACGGGCTCGACAGCCGTGCCCAGCGCCCCGTCATCGACCAGGCCGCTGCGGTGGTCATCCTGCAGGCCTATCTCGACGCCCAGCGGGGGCGCTCGTGACCGGGCTCGCGAGGGCACGGACGGGCGGGGCAGCGGGACCGTTCACGGGTCCGCCGAGCGCCGGCGAGGTGGGCCCGTGAGCGCTCCGGTGCCGCCGTCCGCGCGGGGGCGGCACGCGGGGCCGGACACCCTCGGTGGCACCGGCCGGCTGTGGGCCACCGCGGACCGCGGCCGGCCGACCGACGTCCCCCCGGCCTCCCGCCTCCCGGTCGGCCCCGTCCCCACCCACCCCGGCGGCTCCGGTCGGGGCGCGGGCCTGCTCGAGCGGGGGCTGCCGGTCCTCAGCGGCCGGCACTCCACCTCCGGCGACGACGACCGCACCGGCCCGCTGCCCGGCGGCAGCCAGCCCACCCCGCCCGGAGCCGGGCTGCCGCCCCGCCCGGCGAGCGCGTGGTCCCGGCTGCAGCGCCGCGACGCCGCGCCGGCCGACGCCGCGGAGACCCGCCACATCGAGGCCGTCGACGCGCCCACCGAGGCGCACCCGGCCCTCGACCCGCACGACCACCCCGCGGCCGCCCGCCCCGACGCCGTCCACCCCGACGACGCGCACCCCGATGACGAGCACTGGGACGAGGACGCCACCGGCGGGCTCGAGGTCATCGGCTCCGGCCGGCGCGACGAGGGCCGCCGTCGCGGCCGCCGTGCCCGCCGCGCGGTGCCGGCCCCGGTCGAGCACGACCACCACCACGACGACGACGACGACGACCACCACCACGACGACGACGACGTCCACCACCACGACGACGACGTCCTCGGCGGCTATCACGACGACCACGACGACGACCACCACGACGGCTCCGGGCGTGGCACGCGGTCGGGACGCCGCCGGCGCAGCCCCCTGGCCAACCTGCTCGCGCTGGTCGTGCTCGCCGGCGTGATCGCCGGCGTCGTCTTCGGCGGACGGGCGCTGATCGGCCTGGTCAACCCCGCGGCCGAGGACTACGCCGGCGCGGGCACCGGCACCGTCGAGGTGCGCGTCGGGGGTGGCGACACCCTCAGCGACATCGCCCGCACGCTCGTCGACCAGGGCGTCATCGCCTCGGCCGACCCCTTCGTCGACGCCGCCGAGGCCGACCCCGACTCGATGGGCATCCAGCCCGGCGTCTACTCCCTGCGCGCGCAGATGAGCGGCCAGGCGGCGCTGGACCTCCTGCTCGACCCCGCCAGCCGGCTGGTCTCCCGGGTCACCGTCCCCGAGGGGTTCACCGTCGCGGCGACCCTGCAGCGCGTCGCCGAGGCCACCGGGCTGCCGATCGAGGAGGTGCAGGCGGCCGCCGCCGACACCGCCTCCCTGGGCCTGCCCGCCTACGCCAACGGCCGGCTGGAGGGCTTCCTCTTCCCGGCCACCTACGACGTCGAGCCCGACGACACCGCCACCGAGGTGCTGCGCGGCATGGTCGGCCGGTTCACCGAGGTCGCCACCGACCTTCAGCTCGAGCAGCGCGCCGCCGCGTCGGGCCGCTCGGCCTACGACGTGCTCGTCGTCGCCTCGATGATCCAGTCGGAGACCCGGCTCGACGAGGAGCGCGCCGACGTCGCGCAGGTGGTCTACAACCGGCTCACGCAGGGCATCCCGCTCGGCATCGACGCCACGCTGGCCTACGGCCTGCAGAAGAACGGCAACGAGCTCACCGTCACCGACCTGCAGACCGACAGCCCGTACAACACCCGCACGCGGGCCGGCCTGCCGCCGACGCCGGTCAGCTCGCCGGGCGAGGCCAGCCTGGAGGCGGCGCTGGCACCCACCGCGGGCGACCTCCTGTACTACGTGCTGGAGTCCGAGGACGGCCGGCACTTCTTCACCAGCGACTACGCGGAGTTCCAGGCCGCGCGGCAGCGGTGCGCCGACGCCGGCCTCGGGTGCGGTGGCTGACCGGCCGGTGACCGCCCCGGGGACCACCGGCCGGGCGGCCGTCCTCGGCCGCCCGGTCACCCACTCCCTGTCGCCGCTGCTGCACCGGGCGGCCTACGCCGCGCTCGGCCTGCCCGGCTGGACCTACGACGCGCTCGACCTCGGCCCCGAGGACCTGCCCGTCCTGCTGGCCGGCCTCGGCCCGGAGTGGCGCGGCTTCTCGGTGACCATGCCGTGCAAGCAGGCGGCGGTGGCGGCCGCCGACACCGTCGAGCCGCTGCCCCGGCTGCTCGGCGCGGCCAACACCCTCGTGCACACCGCCGAGGGCTGGCGGGCGGAGAACACCGACGTCCACGGCGTCGGCATGGCGCTGCAGACCGGCGGGGTCGAGCGGGTCGCGCACGCCGCGATCGTCGGCGCCGGGGGGACGGCGGCCGCCGCGGCGGTGGCCCTGGCCGAGCTCGGTGCCGAGCACGTCGACGTCCTGGTCCGGGCGCCCGACCGCGCCGCCGACGTCGTCCGGGTGCTCGGCGCGCTCGGTGTCGCCGCGGAGGTCCGGCGCCTCACCCCGGGCGCCGTCGACGCGCCCGTCGTCGTCAGCACGGTGCCGATCGGCGCCCACCCCGACCTCGGCGGCCTGGGCTGGCGGGCCGGGCAGACGCTGCTCGACGTCCTCTACGCCCCCTGGCCCACCCCGGTGGCCGAGCAGGCGGCGGCGGCCGGCACCTGCGTCATCAGCGGCCTCGAGGTGCTGTTCTGGCAGGCGACCGTCCAGGTCGAGCTCATGACCGGGCAGCCGGCGCCGATCGGCCCGATGCGCGCCGCCCTGGACGCCGCCCTCCCCGGGTGACCGCGCGCCGGTGACCCCCGTCGTCCCCCGCGAGGTGCTGCTCGCGGTCGCCGTGCTGGCCGCCGTCCTCGTCGGGCCACTGCTCGCCCGGGCCGCCGTCCGGCTGGCCGCCCGCGACGACGTCGCCCGGCCCACGGCCGCCCGGGTGCTGGTCAGCTGCGTCCTGCTGGCGGGCCTGCTGTGCGGTGCGGTCCTGGTCACCGGCGCCCGCCCGGCCGGCCTCGCGCTGGCCTGGGCGGCCGGCGCCGGCGTCGTCCTCGCGCAGGTCGACCTCGCCGTCCACCGGCTGCCCGACCGCGTCACCCTGCCGGCCGGCGCCGTGTGCGCGGCCGCGCTGCTCACCGACGCCGCGCTCCTGGGCACCTGGCCCGCGCTGCTGCGCGCCCTGCTCGCCGCGGGCGCGGCCGGGGGCATCGCGCTGCTGGCCGCGCTGGCCGCCCCGGCCGGGCTCGGTCTCGGCGACGTCAAGCTGCTCGCGCTGCTCGGGCTGGTGCTCGGCTGGGCCGGGTGGGGCGTGCTGCTGGCCGGCGTCTTCCTCGGCCTGCTGGCCGGCGCCCTCATCTCGCTGCTGCTGGTGGCCACCCGCCGCGCGGGCTGGCGCACCGCGCTGCCCTTCGGCCCGCCGCTGTTGCTCGGCGCGGTGCTCGCCCTGGCGGTGCAGGGACCCCTGACCTGAACGGGGCCGCGCCACGCGATCGTGTCGGCGCCGCCCCGGGAGGGCGCGAGCAGCCCGGCTGGCACAATCCCAGGCATGTTGCGCTGGCTGACCGCCGGTGAGTCGCACGGCCAGCAGCTCACCGCCATCCTCGAGGGCCTGCCCGCCGGCGTGCAGGTCCAGACCGCCGACCTCGACGTCGACCTGGCCCGCCGCCGGCTCGGCCACGGCCGCGGTGCCCGCATGTCCTTCGAGCAGGACGTCGTCACGCTGACCGGCGGCATCCGGCACGGGCTGACCATGGGCGGGCCGATCGCCGTGCAGGTGGGAAACACCGAGTGGCCGAAGTGGCAGACGGTCATGTCCGCCGACCCGGTCGACCCCGAGGTGCTCGCCGATCAGGCGCGCAACGCCCCGCTGACCCGCCCGCGCCCGGGACACGCCGACCTCGCCGGCATGCAGAAGTACGGCTTCGACGACGCCCGCCCGGTGCTGGAGCGGGCCAGCGCCCGCGAGACCGCCGCCCGCGTCGCCCTCGGCGCGGTGGCGAAGGCGTTCCTCCGGCAGGCGCTGGACGTCGAGGTGGTCAGCCACGTCGTCGCCATCGGCCCGGTCGCCGTGCCCGACGGCGTGCTGCCCGGCCCGCAGGACACCCCGCGCATCGACGACGACCCGGTCCGCTGCGCCGACCCGGCCACCAGCGAGGTGATGGTGGCCGAGGTCGACGACGCCCGGAAGAACGGTGACACGCTCGGCGGGGTCGTCGAGGTCGTCGTCCACGGCCTGCCGCCGGGCCTGGGCAGCCACGTGCACTGGGACCGCCGGCTGGACTCCCGCCTGGCCGCCGCCCTCATGGGCGTGCAGTCGGTCAAGGCGGTCGAGGTCGGCGACGGCCTGGAGACCGCGCGCCGCCGCGGCTCGGTCGCGCACGACGAGATCGTCACCGAGGACGGCCGGCTGCGGCGGGTCACCGACCGCGCCGGCGGCATCGAGGGCGGCATGACCAACGGCGAGGTGCTGCGGGTCCGCGCGGCGATGAAGCCGATCTCCACCGTGCCGCGGGCCCTGGCCACCGTCGACGTCGCCACCGGCGACGCCGCCGTCGCGATCAACCAGCGCAGCGACGCCTGCGCCGTGCCCCGCGGCAGCGTGGTCATGGAGGCGATGGTCGCGCTGACCCTCGCCGACGCCGCGCTGGAGAAGTTCGGTGGCGACTCGGTGACCGAGACCCGCCGCAACGCGCGGGCCTATCTCGACGCGCTGCCCTACCGGTGATGGCGCCGCTCCTCGTGCTGGTGGGCCCGCCGGCGTCGGGCAAGACGACCGTCGGGACGGCGGTGGCAGCAGCGCTCGGCTCTCCGTTCCGCGACACCGACACCGACGTCGAGGCCGTGGCCGGCACCACCGTCGCCGACCTGTTCGTCTCCTACGGCGAGCCGCACTTCCGCGCGCTCGAGCAGCAGGCGGTGGCCCGGGCGCTGGCCGAGCACACCGGCGTGCTGGCCCTCGGCGGCGGCGCGGTGCTCAGCGCGGCCAGCCGGGAACTGCTGGTCGGCTACGGCCGCGACGGCGGCACCGTCGTCCACCTCGACGTCGACCTGCCCTCGGCGGCCAAGCGGGCGGGCCTGGCCCGCGACCGCCCGATCCTCGGCGTGAACCCGCGGGCCATGCTGCGCACCCTGCTCGAGCAGCGCGCGCCGCTCTACGCGGAGGTGGCCACCGTGGTGGTCCGCACCGGCGGCCGCGACCCGCAGGAGGTCGTCGCGGAGGTCCTCGCCGCGCTGCCGAGCGGCGCCCGGGCGGTGCGGCCCGCCGGAGCGGAGGGCACGGCCCGATGAGGCGGGTGACCGTCGCCGGGGAGAAGCCGTACGACGTCGTCATCGGGCCCGGTGCGCAGGCCGAGCTGGGCCTGGTGCTGGCCGGGACACCGAAGGCCGCCGTCGTGCACACCCGCCCGCTGGCCGCGCTGGCCGGGGCCGCCGTCGAGACGCTGCAGACCGCCGGGGTGGCCGCCGAGGCCGTCGTCGTCCCCGACGGGGAGGCGGCCAAGACCGCCGAGGTCGCCGCCGGCGTGTGGGACGAGCTGGGCCAGCTGGGACTGACCCGCTCGGACGCCGTCGTCGGCGTGGGCGGGGGAGCGCTCACCGACCTCGCCGGCTTCGTCGCCGCCACGTGGCTGCGCGGCGTGCGCGTCGTCCAGGTGCCCACCAGCGTGCTCGGCATGGTCGACGCCGCCGTCGGCGGGAAGACCGGCATCAACACCGCCGCGGGCAAGAACCTGGTCGGCGCGTTCCACCCGCCGGCCGGCGTGCTGGCCGACACCGACGTCCTCGGCGGCCTGTCGGAGGCGGAGTTCCGCTCCGGCATGGCCGAGGTGGTCAAGTGCGGCCTCATCGCCGACGCCGGCATCCTCGACCTGCTCACCGCCGACCCGACCGGCCGCCGCGACACCGGGGAGCTCATCGAGCGGGCGGTGCGGGTCAAGGCCGACGCCGTGGGGGAGGACCTGCACGACACGGGCGTGCGCGAGTTCCTCAACTACGGGCACACGCTGGCCCACGCCATCGAGCGGGTCGAGGACTTCGGTTGGCGGCACGGCGAGGCGGTCGCCGTCGGGCTGGTCTTCGCCGCCGAGCTGGCCGGGCAGGCCGGGCTGCTGAGCCGTGCCGACGTCGACCGGCACCGCGACCTGGTCGCCGCGATGGGGCTGCCCACCCGCTACGCCGGCGACTGGGCGACGCTGCAGGCGGTCATGCGGGTGGACAAGAAGGCCCGCGGCGCGACGCTGCGGTTCGTCGTCCTGGACGGGCTCGGCAGGCCGCGGATCCTCGCCGACCCCGACCAGGCCTGGCTCGACGCGGCGTGGGCCGCGGTCAGTGGAGGAGCTCGCGCGTGACGATCCAGGTGCTCAACGGCGCCAACCTCGGCCGGCTCGGCACCCGCGAGCCGGAGAAGTACGGGACGACGACGTACGCGCAGCTGGTGTCGCGGGTCGAGGAGGTCGCCGCGTCGCTCGGCCTCGACGTCCGGGTGCGCCAGACCGACTCCGAGGGCGAGCTGCTCGGGTGGGTCCACGACGCGGCCGACGCCGGGGACGCCGTGGTGATCAACCCCGCCGGCTGGTCGCACACCTCCGTCGTCCTGCGCGACGCGCTGGCGATGTTGACCGCCCCGCTCGTCGAGGTGCACATCAGCAACATCCACCGGCGTGAGGAGTTCCGGCACCACTCCTACGTCTCCGGCGTCGCCGATGGCGTCATCGCCGGGCTCGGCGTCGAGGGCTACGAGCTCGCGCTGCGCTACCTGGCCGCGCAGGGCGTCCGATGAGCCGCACGGCCGAGCGGCGGGACCGCCTGCGGGCGACGGCGTCCGAGCGGGGCCTCGACGCCGTCCTGGTCACCAACCTGCTCAACGTGCGCTACCTGACCGGGTTCACCGGCTCCAACGGCGCGCTGCTGCTGCGCAGCGACCCGTCCCGCGCCCACCCGGACCTGTTCGGCACCGACGGCCGCTACACCACCCAGGCCGGTACCCAGGTGCCCGACGTCGAGCTGCTCGTCGACCGCGGCACCGTCGCGGCGCTGGCGCGCGAGGCCGTGCGCGGGGGAGCGGGCCGGATCGGGTACGAGAGCCACGAGGTCACCGTCGACGGCCTCGGCCAGCTCGAGCGCGTGCTCGCCGACGCCGCGGCCGGCGCGACGGTGCCCGAGCTGGTGTCGGTGCGCCGGGCGGTCGAGGCGCTGCGCGCGGTCAAGGACGCCGAGGAGGTCGAGTCGCTGCGCCGGGCGTGCGCGGTGGCCGACCTGGCGCTGGCGGAGCTCGCCGGCGAGGGCGCGCTGCGGCCCGGGCGCACCGAGCTGCAGGTGGGCCGCGAGCTCGACGCGCGGATGCTCGCGCTGGGCGCCGAGGCGCCGTCGTTCGAGACGATCGTGGCCGCCGGCGCCAACTCGGCGATCCCGCACCACCGGCCCGACGGGACGGAGCTGCGGCCGGGCGACCTCCTCAAGCTGGACTTCGGCGCGACCGTCGACGGCTACCACTCCGACATGACCCGCACCGTCGTCCTCGGGCACGCCGCGGACTGGCAGCGCGAGGTGTACGAGCTGGTCGCCGCGGCGCAGGCGGCCGGGCGCGCGGCGCTGGCCGTGGGCGCCGACGTCGTCGCCGTCGACGCGGCCTCCCGCGACGTCATCGCCGCCGCGGGGCACGCCGACCACTTCACGCACGGGCTCGGCCACGGGGTGGGGCTGGAGATCCACGAGGCCCCGGGCATCGGCCCGCTGGGCGCGGGTACCCTGGCCGCCGGCATGGCCGTCACCGTGGAGCCGGGGGTCTACCTCCCCGGCCACGGCGGTGTCCGGATCGAGGACACGCTCGTCGTCACGGCGGACGCGCCCGAGTTGTTGACCCTCACGAGCAAGGAACTGCTGGTCCTCTAGATGGCTACCACCAACGACCTCAAGAACGGCATGGTCCTGAACCTCGACGGCCAGCTGTGGGCCGTCACCGAGTTCCAGCACGTCAAGCCCGGCAAGGGCGGCGCGTTCGTGCGGACGACGCTGAAGAACGTGCTCTCGGGCAAGGTCGTGGACAAGACCTTCAACGCCGGCACCAAGGTCGACACCGCCACGGTCGACAAGCGGAACATGACGTACCTGTACAAGGACGGCACCGACTTCGTCTTCATGGACGGCGACACGTTCGACCAGATCCCGGTGTCGGCGGAGACGGTCGGCTCGGGTGCGGACTACCTGCTGGAGAACACCGAGGCCGTCGTCGCCGTCCACGAGGGGATGCCGCTCTACGTCGAGCTGCCGGTGACCATGGAGCTCGTGGTCGAGCACACCGACCCGGGCCTGCAGGGCGACCGCTCCACCGGCGGCACGAAGCCGGCCACGCTGGAGACCGGCGCGCAGATCCAGGTGCCGCTGTTCGTCAACACCGGCGACAAGCTCAAGGTCGACACCCGCGACGGCCGGTACCTCGGCCGCGCCAACTGAGGCTCGCCCGGACCCTCTGACATGGCTGCCCGCACCAAGGCGCGCAAGCGCGCCATCGACGTCCTCTACGAGGCCGACCTGCGGGGTGCCGACCCGATCGAGCTGCTCCGGGAGCGGGTCGCCGACCCCTCGCCGCCGGTGCCCGACCACGCCGTCCGGCTGGTCGAGGGGGTGGCGGCGCACGCCGAGCGGATCGACGAGCTGATCGGCCGACACGCCTCGGGCTGGACGCTGGAGCGGCTGCCGGACGTCGACCGGGCGATCCTGCGCATGGCGGTCTTCGAGCTGCTGTGGGCCGACGACGTGCCCGACGCCGTCGTCATCGACGAGGCCGTGGAGCTGGCCAAGACGCTGTCGACCGACGAGTCGCCGGCCTACGTCAACGGCGTACTCGGCGCCATCCTCGACGCCGAGGTGCCCACCTCCTCCTGAGGTCGGCTCAGGCGCGGCAACCGGCCTCGGCGGCGGCCAGCATCGCGGCCGTGCGGACCTCGGCGTTGAGCCGCTGTGCGCGGCGCAGCGCCGCTCGGCGGTCGGCGGCCAGCAGGGTGTCGCGGTCGGGCATCGGGACGGGCGGGACGGTGCTCACGACTGCTCCTCGGGCTGCGCGTTCTCGGCGCTGCCCACGCTAGGGCCGCCCACCGACAGTTCCCCGTGCCCCACCTGTGACCTCGCTGGCGAGCGTGCACCCACCGGGCTCACCGCCGGCCGCGAGACCCCGGTGTGTGCACACATCGCCGTCCCGGCGCCCACGAGACCTCGATGCGTGCACACACCGCGCGTGGCCCCCTGCGGGGCCCCGCCGCGGGCCTGCGAGGAGTGGGGGTAGGAGGGTCCTCCCTCAGCGGGGGGAGCGGCGGCGGTCGCCCCAGTTCTCGTCCTCGTCGTCCAGGCCGTTGGCGCCGTTGTCCATGCCGGGGTTGAGCACACCCCACTCGATGAGCCGGGTGGTCAGCTCGTCGGGGCTCATGTCGTAGATGATCGCCAGCGACTTCAGGTCCTCGGCGCGGATGGACAGCACCTTGCCGTTGTAGTCGTGGCGCTGCGCCTGGATGGTCGAGGCGTAGCGCGCCAGCGGGCCGGCCTCGTCGGCGGGCAGCGAGCCCAGCGACTCGAGGTTCAGCACGATCTTCGTCGTCGAGGTGACCGCGGACGACGGCCGCGGGTCGGGCAGCAGCTCGGAGACCGGCACGCCGTAGAACACGGCCAGCTCCGAGAGCCGCTGGACGGTCACCGCGCGGTCGCCACGCTCGTAGGAGCCGACGACCACCGCCTTCCACCGTCCGTGGGACTTGTCCTCCACACCCTGCAGGGACAGGCCCTGCTGGTTGCGGATCGCGCGAAGTCGGGCACCGAGGGCCCGCGAGTAGTCGGTGCTCATGGGTGTCCGCTCACTGTCCGTCGTGGTGTCTGGCCTCTAGTCGTCACGCAGCGTACTTGCTGATCCGGGACGGCGACAGCGGCTGTCCCCGGAACGTGCATCCGCGGACAGCCTCCCCACCTGCGCACCCACGACGCGCGACGGCGGTCACACCATCGGGTGCAGTACGGTCGGCGGCGGTCCACCCACTCCTTTAACGACCCGTCCCGTGAGGCGGGGAAGGAGGCCTGATGGCCAGCGTGCCCGAGCCTGCCCCCGGCCAGTCCGCTCCCGGGGTGCTGCTCGCCCCCGCCGACGTCGCCCGCGTGGTCGACCGGATGGCCCACCAGCTGATCGAGAAGGCCGGCGACTCCCTGGCCGACCTCGTCCTGGTCGGCATCCCCACCCGCGGCGCCCCGCTGGCCCGGCGGCTGGCCGCCCGCGTCGGGACGTTCAGCGGGACGGCGGTCGACGTCGGCACCGTCGACATCACGCTCTACCGCGACGACCTGCGGCTGCGCGGCGTCCGCGCGCTGGAGGACACCGTGCTCCCGCCCGCGGGCATCGACGGCCGGCTGGTGGTCCTCGTCGACGACGTGCTGTTCTCCGGCCGCTCGGTGCGCGCCGCCCTCGACGCGCTGCGCGACCTCGGCCGGCCGCGGGCGGTGCAGCTCGCCGTCCTGGTCGACCGCGGCCACCGCGAGCTGCCGATCCGCGCGGACTACGTGGGCAAGAACGTGCCCACCGCGCGCACGCAGCAGGTGCGGGTCCACCTGGCCGAGGTCGACGGCACCGACGAGGTGCTCGTGACGGAGGGGGAGACCCGGTGAAACGGCACCTGCTGGACGCCGCGGACCTCGACCGGGCCGACGCGACGCTGGTCCTCGACACCGCCGCGCAGATCGACCAGGCGCTGGCCGGCCGTGAGGTCAAGAAGCTGCCCACGCTGCGCGGCCGCACGGTGGTCAACCTCTTCTACGAGGACTCCACCCGCACCCGCATCTCCTTCGAGCTGGCGGCCAAGCGGCTGTCCGCCGACGTCATCAACTTCTCCGCCAAGGGCAGCAGCGTCTCCAAGGGCGAGAGCCTCAAGGACACCGCGCTCACCCTCGAGGCGATGGGCAGCGACGCGATCGTCGTCCGGCACGGCGCGTCCGGCGCCCCGCACCGGCTGGCCCACTGGGTCCGCGGCAGCGTCGTCAACGCCGGCGACGGCACCCACGAGCACCCCACCCAGGCGCTGCTGGACGCCTACACGATCCGGCACCGGCTGGGTCGCCTCGACGGCGTCCGGGTCGTGATCGTCGGCGACGTGCTGCACAGCCGGGTGGCCCGCTCCAACGTCTGGCTGCTGAGCACGCTCGGCGCGGAGGTCACCCTCGTCGCGCCGCCGACGCTGCTGCCGGTGGGGGTCGGGTCCTGGCCGGTCGAGGTGTCCTACGACCTCGACGCCGTCCTGCCCAAGGCCGACGCGGTGATGATGCTGCGGGTCCAGGCCGAGCGGATGAACGCCTCGTTCTTCCCCAGCGCGCGGGAGTACAGCCGCCGCTACGGCCTCGACGCCCACCGCATGGCCGCGCTGTCCGGCGAGGCGATCGTCATGCACCCCGGCCCCATGAACCGCGGCATGGAGATCGCCGCCGACGTCGCCGACTCGGTCCGCTCGACCATCGTCGAGCAGGTCGGCAACGGCGTCAGCGTCCGCATGGCCGTGCTCTACCTGCTACTCGGAGGCGCCTCCTCGTGACCACGCTCATCATCAAGGGGGCGCGCGTCCTCGGCGGGCAGCCCGCCGACCTGCTGCTCCAGGACGGCCGGATCGCCGCCGTCGGGGAGCGGCTGAGCGCCACCGGCGCCGACGTCCTCGACGCCGGCGGGCTGGTCGCGCTCCCGGGCCTGGTCGACCTGCACACGCACCTGCGCGAGCCCGGCCGCGAGGACGCCGAGACCGTCGAGACCGGCAGCCGTGCCGCGGCGCTCGGCGGCTACACCGCCGTGCACGCGATGGCCAACACCGACCCGGTCGCCGACACCGCGGGCGTCGTGGAGCAGGTGTGGCGGCTCGGGCAGCAGGCCGGCCTGGTCGACGTCGTCCCGGTGGGCGCGGTGACCGTCGGACTCAAGGGCGAGCGGCTCGCCGAGCTCGGCGCGATGGCCGACTCCGCCGCCCGGGTGCGGGTCTTCTCCGACGACGGGCACTGCGTGGCCGACCCCGCGCTGATGCGCCGCGCGCTGGAGTACGTCAAGGCCTTCGACGGCGTCGTCGCCCAGCACGCCGAGGAGCCGCGACTGACCGTCGGCGCGCAGATGAACGAGGGCGACCTGTCGGCGCGGCTGGGGCTGACCGGCTGGCCGGCCGCCGCCGAGGAGGCGGTCATCGCCCGCGACGTGCTGCTGGCCGAGCACGTGGGCGCGCGGCTGCACGTGTGCCACGTGTCCACCGCCGGGTCGGTGGAGATCCTGCGGTGGGCGAAGTCGCGCGGTGTCCGGGTGACCGCCGAGGTGACGCCGCACCACCTGCTGCTCACCGAGGCCTGCGCGGGCAGCTACGACCCGGTGTTCAAGGTCAACCCGCCGCTCCGGACGGACGCCGACGTGGCGGCCGTGCGGTCCGGTGTGGCCGACGGCACGATCGACGCCGTCGCCACCGACCACGCGCCGCACGCGGTGGAGGACAAGGAGAGCGAGTGGGCGCAGGCCCGGCCCGGGATGCTCGGGCTGGAGCAGGCGCTCCCGGTCGTCGTCGAGACGCTGGTGGAGCCCGGCCTGCTCGACTGGGCCGGCGTCGCCGACCGGATGTCGGTGCGCCCCGCGGCGATCGGCCGACTGACCGGCCACGGGCGCCCGCTGGTGCCCGGCGAGCCCGCGAACCTGCTGCTGCTGGACCCCGCCGCCCGGGCCGTCGTCGACCCGGCCGCGCTGGCCAGCCGCAGCCGCAACAGCCCCTACGCCGGCCGGGAGCTGCCCGGCCGGGTGGTCGCGACGTTCCTCCGGGGGACGGCGACCGTGCTCGACGGGAAGGCACAGAAGTGACCGAGGCGATCCTCGTGCTCGAGGACGGCAGGACGTTCCGCGGTGAGGCCTACGGCAGCGTCGGGACGACGGTCGGCGAGGCGGTGTTCGCCACGGGGATGACCGGCTACCAGGAGACGCTCACCGACCCGAGCTACGCCGGCCAGATCGTCACCATGACCGCGCCGCACATCGGCAACACCGGCGTCAACGGCGAGGACGACGAGAGCCGCCGCATGTGGGTGGCCGGCTTCGTCGTCCGCGACCCCGCCCGCCGCCCGGCCAACTGGCGGGCCACCGGCAGCCTGGACGACGAGCTGCGCGCCCAGGGCGTGGTCGGGATCAGCGGCGTGGACACCCGCGCGCTGACCCGTCACCTGCGCGAGCGCGGCGCCATGCGCGGGGGGATCAGCAGCGAGAGCACGGACGCCGACGCGCTGCTCACCCGCGTCCGCGCCGCCGAGGGCATGGTCGGTGCCGACCTCGCGCCGCGGGTCAGCACCGCCGAGCCCTACGTCGTCCCCGCGGTCGGGGAGCGGCGGTTCACCATCGCCGCGCTCGACCTGGGCATCAAGACGGCCACCCCGCGGCACCTGGCCGAGCTCGGCGTCGAGACGCACGTGCTGCCCTCGACGGCGACCGCGCAGGACCTGCTGGCCGCCGGTCCCGACGGCGTCTTCCTGTCCAACGGCCCGGGCGACCCGGCCGCGGCCGACTACGCGGTCGAGGCGGTGCGCGGCGTGCTCGACGCCGGCCGGCCGCTGTTCGGCATCTGCTTCGGCAACCAGGTCCTCGGCCGGGCGCTGGGCCTGGGCACCTACAAGCTGCGCTTCGGGCACCGCGGCCTCAACCAGCCGGTGCTCGACCGGGTCAGCGGCACCGTGCGGGTGACCAGCCACAACCACGGCTTCGCCGTCGACGCGCCGCTGGACCGGTCCACCGACACCCCCTACGGCCGGGTCGAGGTCAGCCACGTGGGCCTCAACGACGACGTCGTCGAGGGGCTGCGCCTGCTGGACGCGCCGGCGTTCAGCGTGCAGTTCCACCCGGAGTCGGCAGCCGGCCCCCACGACGCCGCGCCGCTGTTCCAGCGCTTCGTCGACCTGATGGACGCCCACCGCGGCGACGGGTCGGCGGTCAGCGCACCGACGACGGTCGAGCACAGCACCGGGGAGAACGCCTGATGCCCAAGCGCACCGACATCGCGCACGTCCTGGTGATCGGCTCCGGGCCGATCCTCATCGGGCAGGCCGCCGAGTTCGACTACTCCGGCACCCAGGCCTGCCGCGTGCTGCGCGCCGAGGGCCTGCGGGTGAGCCTGGTCAACAGCAACCCGGCGACGATCATGACCGACCCCGACGTCGCCGACGCCACGTACGTCGAGCCGCTGACGCCGGAGTTCGTCGAGCGGGTCATCGCCAAGGAGCGGCCCGACGCGCTGCTGGCCACCCTCGGCGGGCAGACCGCGCTCAACATCGCCATCGGCCTGTACGACAGCGGCGTCCTCGAGCGCTACGGGGTCCGGCTGATCGGCGCCGACGTCGACGCGATCAACCGCGGCGAGGACCGGCAGATGTTCAAGGACATCGTCCGCTCGATCGGCGCCGACGCCCCGCGCTCCCGGGTGTGCGCGAGCATCGAGGAGGCCCTGGAGACGGCGGGCGAGGTCGGCTACCCGGTGGTCATCCGGCCGAGCTTCACCATGGGCGGCCTCGGGTCGGGCATCGCCACCGACGAGCCGATGCTGCGCCGCATGGCCGGCCACGGCCTGGCCGACTCCCCGGTGCACACCGTCCTCATCGAGGAGTCGGTGCTCGGCTGGAAGGAGTACGAGCTCGAGCTGATGCGCGACCGCAGCGACAACGTGGTCGTCATCTGCTCGATCGAGAACGTCGACGCGATGGGCGTGCACACCGGCGACTCGGTCACCGTCGCCCCGGCGATGACGCTCACCGACCGCGAGTACCAGCGGATGCGCGACGTCGGCATGGCGGTGCTGCGCGAGGTCGGCGTCGACACCGGTGGCTGCAACATCCAGTTCGCCGTCCACCCGGGGACCGGCCGGCTGGTCGTCATCGAGATGAACCCGCGGGTGTCGCGCTCGAGCGCCCTGGCGTCGAAGGCCACCGGTTTCCCCATCGCCAAGATCGCCGCGAAGCTGGCCATCGGCTACACCCTCGACGAGATCACCAACGACATCACCGGCGTCACCCCCGCGAGCTTCGAGCCGGCGCTGGACTACGTCGTCGTCAAGATCCCGCGGTTCGCGTTCGAGAAGTTCCCCGGCGCCGACCCGCGGCTGACCACGACGATGAAGAGCGTCGGCGAGGTCATGGCGATGGGCCGCAACTTCCCCGAGGCGCTGGGCAAGGCGATGCGGTCCACCGAGACGAAGGTCGCGGGCTTCTGGACCGGCCCGGAGGACGGGTCCAGCGCCGAGGAGCTGCTGGAGGCGCTGCGCACGCCGGTCGACGGCCGGCTGTACCTCGCCGAGCGGGCGCTGGCCGCCGGCGCCACGGTCGAGCAGGTCGCGCGGGCCAGCGGCTTCGACCCGTGGTTCGTCGACCAGATCGCGCTGGTGCGCGAGGTCGGGGAGGCCGTGCGCGACGCCCCGGCGCTGACCCCGGAGGTGCTGCGCCGGGCCAAGCGGCACGGCCTGTCCGACCGGCAGGTGGCCGCGCTGCGCCCGGAGCTGTCCGGGGAGGACGGTGTCCGGCTGCTGCGGCACCGCCTGGGCATCCGGCCGGTCTACAAGACCGTGGACACCTGCGCCGCCGAGTTCGCCGCTCGCACGCCGTACCACTACTCGTCCTACGACGAGGAGACCGAGGTGGAGCCGCGGGAGAAGCCGGCGGTGCTCATCCTCGGCTCGGGCCCGAACCGGATCGGGCAGGGCATCGAGTTCGACTACTCGTGCGTGCACGCGGCCATGGCGCTGCAGGACGCGGGCTACGAGGCCGTGATGGTCAACTGCAACCCCGAGACCGTCTCCACCGACTACGACACCGCCGACCGGCTGTACTTCGAGCCGCTGACCTTCGAGGACGTCCTCGAGGTGGTCGAGGCCGAGCGCGCGGCCGGGCCGGTCGCCGGGGTCATCTGCACCCTCGGCGGGCAGACGCCGCTGGGCCTGGCGCAGCGGCTCAAGGACGCCGGCGTCCCGGTGCTGGGCACCTCGCCGGAGGCCATCGACGACGCCGAGCACCGGGGCGCGTTCTCACGGGTGCTCGCCGACACCGGGCTGACCGCGCCCAAGCACGGCACCGCGACGACCTTCGCCGAGGCGCGGGAGATCGCCGCCGGCATCGGCTACCCGGTGCTGGTGCGGCCGTCCTACGTGCTCGGCGGGCGCGGCATGGAGATCGTCTACGAGGAGGCCTCGCTGGAGGCCTACATCGCCAAGGCCACCGACGTCAGCCCCGAGCACCCCGTGCTGGTCGACCGGTTCCTCGAGGACGCCGTCGAGATCGACGTCGACGCGCTCTACGACGGCGCCGAGCTCTACCTCGGCGGGGTCATGGAGCACATCGAGGAGGCCGGCATCCACTCCGGCGACTCGGCGTGCGCGCTGCCGCCGATCACGCTGGGGTCGGCCGACCTGGCGCAGATCCGCAGCGCCACCGAGGCGCTGGCCGCCCGCATCGGCGTGCGCGGCCTGATCAACGTCCAGTACGCGATCAAGGACGACGTCCTGCACGTCATCGAGGCCAACCCGCGGGCCAGCCGCACGGTGCCGTTCGTGTCCAAGGCGACCGCCGTCCAGCTGGCCAAGGCCGCCGCCCGGATCGCCGTCGGGGACTCCATCGCCGACCTGCGCACCGCCGGGGTCCTGCCGGCGACCGGCGACGGCACCGACCTCCCCGAGGACGCGCCGATCGCGGTGAAGGAGGCGGTGCTGCCCTTCCACCGCTTCCGCACCGTCGAGGGCCACGGCGTCGACACGGTGCTGTCGCCGGAGATGAAGTCGACCGGCGAGGTCATGGGCATCGACGACGGCTTCGGCACCGCGTTCGCCAAGTCGCAGGCCGCCGCCTACGGCTCGCTGCCCACCTCCGGCACCGTGTTCGTGTCGCTGGCCAACCGCGACAAGCGGGCCGCGGTGTTCCCGGTCAAGCGGCTGGCCGACCTGGGCTTCCGGGTCCTGGCGACCTCCGGCACCGCGCAGGTGCTGCGCCGCAACGGCGTGGCGTGCGAGGTGGTCGGCAAGTACAGCGAGGGCCCCGGCAACTGCGTCGAGCGGATCCTCGCCGGCGACGTCGACATCGTCGTCAACACGCCCTTCGGCTCACCGGGCAACAGCGGGCCGCGGCTGGACGGCTACGAGATCCGCACGGCGGCCGTCGCCGCCGGGATCCCGTGCATCACCACGGTGCAGGGCATGGCCGCGGCGGTGCAGGGCGTGGAGGCGCTGCGCCGCGGCGACCTCGGCGTCCGCAGCCTGCAGGAGTTCCACGC
This sequence comes from Geodermatophilus maliterrae, assembly GCF_041018925.1. NCBI lineage: Bacteria > Bacillati > Actinomycetota > Actinomycetes > Geodermatophilales > Geodermatophilaceae > Geodermatophilus > Geodermatophilus maliterrae. Next base: position 7,360 of record NZ_JBFNXQ010000036.1, on the reverse strand, counting down.
CGCGCTCACCCCGCGCCCGTGAGCAGCCGTCCCCCCGGCGTCGGCACCCCGGGCGTCGTCGGGCGGGTGCGGGAGGAACTGGTCGCCCGCGGGCTGGTCGACGGGCTGCCGGCGGCGTTCCTCGCCGGCGTCACCCGCTTCGCCCGGCCGCCGCAGGCCGAGCTGGACGCGCTGACCGCGGCCGCCGAGGGGCTCGCCGCCCGGCTGGCCGCGGGGGAGGCCGGCGAGGCCGACCTGCCGCTGCTGACCCGCGTGCTGTTCTCCGCCGGCCACGGCGGGGTGCTCGCCGCCTGCGGGGTGCGGACGCCGTCCTACGACGTGCTGGGCTCCTACCGCGACAACCTGCGGACGCCGGTCGGTCCCCGGCTGCCCGAGCGGCCGCGCGCGGGCGACCGCCGCTGGCGGGTGCTCGGCCGCGACGTCGGCTTCCCGATCGGGGTGCCGGCCTGCGTGCTGGGCGGCGGCGAGGAGTGGGTGCGCTTCCACGCCCGCAACGGGTTCAGCGTGCTCACCTACAAGACGGTGCGCAGCCGCGCCCACGAGCCCAACGTGCAGCCGAACTGGACCTTCGCGCCCCGTCCGCCGGGGGACGTGGTCGTCTCCGACCCGTGGGACTGGGTCGAGCCCGGCTCGCCCGACGTCAGCACGGTCAACTCCTTCGGCGTCCCCTCCCCGGCGCCGGAGGAGTGGATGCCCGACCTCGAGCGGTCGCTGGCGGCCGTGGACGACGACCAGCTGCTGCTGGTCAGCGTCATGGGGGAGGGCGACGGGACGGCCCTGGTCGACGACTTCGCGCGGACGGCGACGCTCGCGGAGGAGGCCGGCGCGACCGTGGTCGAGCTCAACCTGTCCTGCCCGAACACGCTCGCCGCGACCGCCGACGGCGTGAAGCCGCCGCTGTGCCTGGACGCCGGGGCCACGCTCGCCGTGGTCGAGGGCGTGCGCCGGGCGCTGGACGACCGCACCGGCCTGGTGGCCAAGCTCTCCTGGCTCGACGAGCAGCGCCTGGCCGCGCTGGTGCCGCGGCTGGGCCCGCTGGTCGACGGCGTGGCCGGCATCAACACCGTGCCGAGCCGGGTGGTGCGCAGCGACGGCGAGCCGACGTTCCCCGGCCGCGCGGTGGCCGGGCTCTCGGGGGCCGCGGTCCGCGAGCCCGCCCTCGACCTCACCCGCCGGCTGGTCGCGCTGCGCGAGGCCGGGGGGCACTCCTTCGCCGTGCTGGCGATGGGCGGGGTCACCGACCCGGCGTCGTTCGCGGCGCTGCACGGGGCGGGCGCGGACGCCGTGCAGTCGGCCTCGGGCGCCTTCGCCGACCCGTTCCTCGCCCGCGACTGCATCGCCGCGCTCGGCGACACCCTGCCGCGGGCGGTGCGGAGGTGACCGAGCTCGCGAGGTCACCCGTGGACACGGCACTCCCCGGCACGGGATCGACGAGCCCCGGCGAGGAGAGCCCGTGACCGCGCCGTTCGGGCAGCGCCTCGCCGAGGCCGTCGCCGCCCGCGGGCCGCTGTGCGTCGGCATCGACCCGCACGTGCCGCTCCTGCAGCGCTGGGGACTGCCCGACGCCCCGGAGGGGCTGGCCCGGTTCACCGACGCCGTCGTCGACGCGCTGGCCGGCGAGGTCGCCGTCCTCAAGCCGCAGATCGCCTTCTACGAGCGGCACGGCTCGCGCGGCCTGGCCGTGCTCGAGGACGCCGTCGCCCGGGCCCGCGCGGCCGGCGCGCTCGTGCTCCTGGACGCCAAGCGCGGCGACATCGGCTCGACGATGGACGCCTACGCCGACGTGCTGCGCCCCGACCACCCGCTGGCCGTCGACGCCCTGACCGTCAGCCCCTACCTCGGCCCCGGCTCGCTGCAGCCGGCCGTCGACACCGCGCGCCTGCACGGCGGTGGCCTCTTCGTGCTGGCCAGGACCTCCAACCCCGACGCCGGCACGCTCCAGCACGCGCTGGTGGGCGAGCGGACCGTCGCCCAGGCCGTGGTCGACGCCGTCCGCGGCTGGAACACCCCCGGCTGGGTGGTCGGCGACCCGCTGCCCGACCTCGGCGCGGTGCAGGACCTGTCGAGTCGCTGGGGCGCCACGACCGGCAGCTTCGGCGTGGTGGTGGGCGCGACGCTGCCCGACCTCGACGTCGACCTCGACGGCCTCGGTGGGCCGGTGCTCGCGCCCGGCCTCGGCGCGCAGGGCGGCTCGGCGGCCGGCCTGCGCCGGCTGTTCGGCACCGGCCGGGCCGTCGTCCCCACCGTCTCCCGCGACGTCCTCGCCGCCGGGCCGGACCCGGCCGCGCTGCGTGCCGCCGCCGCCCGGTGGGCGGCGGAGCTGGCCGCGTGAGGCGCGCCCTGCCGTGGGTGGTGGCGGCGCCCGTCCGGAGGCCCGGGACGGGGGTCCTGACCCGCCCTCCCCGGTCCCGCGCGTCGGCGCTCCGGCGTGTCGCCGTCCCGGCGTGTCCCGGGACGGGAGGGGAGAACGAATGCGTTCCGTATACTTCGTGAACTGCGTCGATTCCGGAGCGTCACGACCAGGGCACACGTTGCGTGATCAGTGGCCGAGGGGAGATCGAAGAGGCGCGCCGATGTGGGCGTGACCTGCGGATTCCCGGTTACTAGGTTGATCGCCGGGCTCGAGACCACGGGCACCGACAACCCCTCGAGACAGCGCACAGAGACGCCGGGGACGTCCCCGGCGACGACACGATCGGACGCACCATGCCCCTCCCTGACCTGTCCCCGGAACAGCGCGCCGCCGCGCTGGAGAAGGCCGCTGCCGCCCGCAAGGCGCGCGCCGAGCTCCGCGAGCGGCTCAAGAGCAAGGGCACCACGGTCGGTGACGTCCTCCGCCAGGGCGAGACCGACGAGGTGATCGGCAAGATGCGGGTCTCCGCGGTCCTGGAGAGCCTGCCCGGTGTCGGCAAGGCACGGGCTGCGAAGATCATGGAGCGGCTCGAGATCTCCCCGACCCGCCGGGTGCGCGGCCTGGGTGCGAACCAGCGTCGGGCGCTCGAGTCGGAGTTCGGCGGTGAGCAGGTGGTCGCCGAGCAGGTGCCCGCCGACTCGACCGCCTGACCCGGGGGCGCACCCGACACCCCGACGACGCCGGCAGTACGGACGAGGACGACGCGTTGCCCAGTGCACCCCAGCCCCCCGCCCCGGCGCGCCTGACGGTGCTCTCCGGCCCCTCGGGGGTCGGCAAGGGCACCGTCGTCGCCGAGGTCCGCCGCCGGTACCCGGAGGTGTGGGTGTCGGTGTCGGTGACCACCCGGGCCCGCCGGCCCGGCGAGGTCGACGGGGTGCACTACTCCTTCCTCACCGACGCCGAGTTCGACCGGCTGGTCGCCGAGGACGGCCTGCTGGAGTGGGCCGAGTACGCCGGCAACCGTTACGGCACGCCGGCCGCCCCGGTGCGCGAGCGACTCGCCACCGGGGCGCCGGCGCTCCTCGAGATCGAGCTGCAGGGCGCCCGCCAGGTGCGTGCGCGCGCTCCGGAGGCGCAGCTGGTCTTCCTGGCGCCGCCGTCGTGGGCCGAGCTGAGGAGCCGGCTGGCCGGCCGCGGCTCCGAGCCGCCGGCCGTGCAGGAGCGCCGGCTGGCCATCGCGCAGGCCGAGCTGGACGCCGCGGGGGAGTTCGACGTCGTGGTCGTCAACGACGACGTCGTCCGGGCCGCCGACGAGTTGGTAGGCTTGCTGACTGCGCCGTCGTCCGGTAGGGCGGTCGGCGCCTCCGAGTGACCGGGCCGTCCGAGGCCCCACCACTCCCGCCGATCGAACGAGGAGCACGCCCGCCCGTGTCCGGAGTCGCACCCGCCCCCGAGGGCATCACCAACCCGCCGATCGACGAGCTGCTCGAGCGCACCAGCAGCAAGTACGGCCTGGTGATCTTCGCCGCCAAGCGCGCGCGGCAGATCAACGCCTACTACAGCCAGCTCTCCGAGGGCCTGCTCGAGTACGTCGGCCCGCTCGTCGACACCGCCCCCCAGGAGAAGCCCCTCTCGATCGCGCTGCGCGAGATCAACGAGGGTCTGCTCACCCACACCGCCGGCGAGAACTGAGCAAGGACCCCGTCGCCCCCGCCGCTCGCAGGCTCGCGGCGGGGCCCTGCGACGGGGCCGTTCCAGGCTCTTGCGAGTGACGCCCCTGGCCTGTGCCGGGGGCGTCGTCGTGTCTGCGGGAGGATCGTGCGCATGAGCCGGATCGTGCTGGGCGTGGGCGGCGGCGTGGCCGCGTACAAGGCGGCGCTGCTGCTGCGGGCGCTGACCGAGGCGGGGCACGAGGTGCGTGTCGTGCCGACCGAGTCGGCGCTGCACTTCGTCGGCGCGGCCACCTTCGAGGCGCTGTCGGGCAACCCCGTCACCACCGACGTGTGGTCCCACGTCCCCGAGGTCGCGCACGTGCGGATCGGGCAGACCGCCGACCTCGTCGTCGTCGCGCCCGCCACGGCGGACCTGCTCGCCCGCGCCGCCGGGGGCCGCGCCGACGACCTGCTCACCGCCACCCTGCTGACCGCGCACTGCCCGGTCGTGTTCGTCCCCGCCATGCACACCGAGATGTGGCTGCACCCGGCCACCCAGGACAACGTCGCCACGCTGCGCCGCCGCGGGTCGGTCGTGCTGCCGCCCGCGGTCGGCCGGCTGACCGGCCCCGACTCCGGGCCCGGCCGGCTGCCCGAGCCCACCGACGTCGCCGCGCTGGCGCAGGTCGTGCTCGCCGCGGGCGGCGACGTGCTGCGCGCCGACCTCACCGGCCGACGGGTGGTGGTCAGCGCCGGCGGCACCCGCGAGCCGCTCGACCCGGTGCGCTACCTCGGCAACCGCTCGTCGGGCAAGCAGGGCTGGGCGCTGGCCCGGGTGGCCGCCGCCCGGGGCGCCGAGGTGGTCCTGGTGGCGGCCAACGTCGACGCGCCGGCTCCCTTCGGCGTCCGCGTGGTGCCGGTGGGGACGGCGGAGGAGCTGCGCACCGCGGTGCTGGCCGAGGCACCGGAGGCCGACGTCGTCGTCATGACCGCCGCGGTCGCCGACTTCCGGCCCGCGTCGGTCGCGGCCACCAAGCTGAAGAAGGACAGCGCCCGCGAGCCCGACAGCGTGCCGCTGGTGCGCAACCCCGACGTGCTCGCCGAGCTGGTCACCAAGCGCACGCCCGGCCAGCTGGTGGTCGGGTTCGCCGCCGAGACCGGCGACGACACCGGCGACGTGCTCGCCCACGCCCGCGCCAAGCTCGCCCGCAAGGGCTGCGACCTGCTGGTGGTCAACGACGTCTCCGGCGGCGGCGTGTTCGGCCGACCCGACAACGCCGCGGTCGTGCTCGCCGCCGACGGCACCGCCACCGAGGTGCCGCGCGGCAGCAAGGACGCCGTCGCCGCGGCCGTGTGGGAGGCCGTCCTGCCGCGGCTGCCGTGAGCCGCCGCCCGCCCACCCGCCCTGACCCCCCGCGCGCTGCCGACCGCCGGGACACGCCGGTAACGTGACCCGACGGCCGGACCACCGGCCGCCACCTCGTCACCGCAGCAGTCACCGCAGCAGTCACCGAAACAGGGAGAACCGAGTGTCACGCCGCCTCTTCACCTCCGAGTCGGTGACCGAGGGCCACCCCGACAAGATCGCCGACCAGATCAGCGACGCGATCCTCGACCAGATGCTCGGGCAGGACCCGCGCAGCCGGGTCGCCGTCGAGACGATGATCACCACCGGTCAGGTGCACATCGCCGGCGAGGTCACCACCGCCGGCTACGTCGACATCGCCGACGTCGTCCGGAAGACCATCCTCGGCATCGGCTACGACTCCTCGCGCAAGGGCTTCGACGGCGCCTCCTGCGGGGTCAGCGTCTCCATCGGCGCCCAGTCGCCCGACATCGCCCAGGGCGTCGACACCGGCTACGAGGCGCGCACCGCCGGCGACACCGAGGACGAGATCGAGCGGCAGGGCGCCGGCGACCAGGGCCTGATGTTCGGCTACGCCACCGACGAGACGCCCGAGCTCATGCCGCTGCCGATCGCGCTGGCCCACCGGCTGGCCCGGCGGCTCTCGACGGTCCGCAAGGACGGCTCGGTGCCCTACCTGCGGCCCGACGGCAAGACCCAGGTCACCGTGATCTACGAGGACGACCGGCCGGTCGGCGTCGACACCGTGGTCGTCTCCTCGCAGCACGCCGAGGACATCTCCATCGAGCAACTGCTCACCCCGGACGTCGAGGAGCTCGTCGTCGAGCCCGAGCTCGCCGCGCTCGGCCTGCCCACCACCGGTCACCGGCTGTTGGTCAACCCGACCGGCAAGTTCGTCATCGGCGGCCCGATGGGCGACGCCGGCCTGACCGGCCGCAAGATCATCGTCGACACGTACGGCGGCATGGCCCGCCACGGCGGCGGCGCGTTCTCCGGCAAGGACCCGTCGAAGGTCGACCGGTCGGGGGCCTACGCGATGCGCTGGGTGGCGAAGAACGTCGTCGCCGCGGGACTGGCCCGCCGCTGCGAGGTGCAGGTCGCCTACGCGATCGGCGCGGCCCACCCGGTGGGCCTGTTCGTCGACACCCACGGCACCGGCACCGTCGCCGACGACGTCCTCGAGAAGGCGGTCATGACGGTGTTCGACCTGCGCCCGGGTGCCATCGTGCGCGACCTGGACCTGCTGCGGCCGATCTACGGGCCGACCGCCGCCTACGGCCACTTCGGCCGCACGGACGTCGAGCTGCCCTGGGAGCGCACCGACCGCGTCGACGCGCTGCGCTCCGCCGTCGGCGCTTGACCCCTCAGTCCTCAACAGGTCGTTGACAACGACCTGTTGAGATCCCAGCCTGGTCGTCGTGGCACCTGCGGACGACGACCAGGCCCGGGCGGCGCGCGAGGCGGCAGCCCGTGCCCGCCTCCTCGAGGCGGGCGCCGCCGGTCTCCCGCGGCCGCCGTGGCTGCACGGCGCCCAGCCGCCGTCGGCGGCCGACCTCGTCCGGTTCGCCCTGTGGCGGGCCGGGGGAGAGGACGCCGACGGCGACGTGCTGCTGGCCGCCCTCGCGCTGCTGCCCGCCGTCCGCGCCGAGGCCGACCAGCTCGAGGCGGGGCTGCTGCTCACCGCGCGTGCCTGCGGCCTGTCCTGGCCGCGCATCTCCGCCGCCCTCGGGCTGGCCTCCCCCCAGGCGGCGCAGCAGCGCTTCGACCGGGTGAGCGGCCGCGTCGAGGGGCGGGGCTGAGATGGCGCACCGCTCCGCCACCGAGGACCTGGCGCTGCACGGCGTGCGGGTGCTGGGCTTCCCGACGACGGCGCGCGTCGCCGGCCGCTTCCGGCTCGACCGCGACGCCGTCGACGAGGCACTGCTCGACGCCGAGGCGCGCGGCTGGGTGCGTCGGCTCTCCTTCGGCGGCAGCGCGGGCTGGTCGCTG
>NZ_JBFNXQ010000035.1:0-47148 GCF_041018925.1 Geodermatophilus maliterrae | reverse complement strand
GGCTGGGCCGCGCGGCCCGTGCCGTGGCCGACGCCGTGGCCGGCCTGATCGGCAACGCCGACGAGCCCGCCTCCGCGGCGTCCGACGGTCCCCGCCGCTCGACGGCCGGCACCCTGCGCGACGTCGTCGGGGCAGTCGCCGCCGCGGTCGGCCGCCGCGGCGGGGAGCCGGCCACCGGCCGGACCGAGGGCGAGGACCCCGGCCGGTCGCCGGGCACGGTGCTCGGCGACCTGCTCACCACCGCGGCGCCGTGGCTGCCCATCCGCGACGCCGCGCGGCTGCGGGCGGCCTTCCCGGGCCGCTCCGACGAGGAGATCGCCGATGCGCTGGTCACCCGCGCCTCGCGACTGACCGCGGCCGTCGGCGCGGCCACCGGTGGCCTGTCGGCCGCGCAGTGGTTCGCCCCGCCGTCGCTGGTGGCCCTCCCGCTGGAGCTCGGCGCCGAGACGCTGGTGGTCGCCGCCGTCGAGGTGGTGCTCCTCGGGGAGCTGCACGAGCTGGCCGGACGGCCGGCCCGGGGCGACGCCGCCGAGCGCGCCACCGCCTACCTCGCCAGCTGGACCCAGCAGCACGCCGTCGACGCCAGCACCGAGCAGGGCCTCGGCGCGCTGGTGGGCACCGCGGGCCTGCGGGCGCTGCGCCGCCGGCTCTCCCGGCGGCTGGCCCGCAACCTGGGGTCGGCGGCGCCCCTGCTGGTCGGTGCCGCGCTCGGCGGGCGGGGGAACCTCAAGGCCACCGAGACCCTCGCCCGGCGGGTCCGCACCGACCTGCGCCGGCTCGGTTCCTGACCCGGCGGCCGGTCCGCCACCTCCGCCTCCCCGCGGTTAGGGTCGCCGTCGTGGTCGACCCCCTCCCTCCCGCGCCCCCGCCGGGCGGGCTCGACGTCCCGGTCCGGCTGGTCGCCGAGGGCGCTCCGCTCCCGCGCTACGCCCTCCCCGGCGACGCCGGTGCCGACCTCACCGTCACCGAGGACGTGGAGCTGGCGCCCTTCCAGCGGGCCCTGGTCGGCACGGGCGTGGCCGTGGCCATCCCGGAGGGCTACGCCGGGTTCGTGCACCCCCGCTCGGGACTCGCCGCCCGGCACGGGCTGAGCCTGGTCAACGCCCCCGGCACCATCGACGCCGGCTACCGCGGGGAGATCAAGGTCAACCTGGTCAACCTCGACCCCACCACACCGCTGACCCTGCGCCGCGGTGACCGCGTCGCCCAGCTGGTCGTGCAGCCGGTGGTGCAGGCCCGCTTCGTCCCCGTCGAGGAGCTGCCCGCGAGCACCCGTGGCGAGGCGGGGCACGGCTCCACGGGACAGGAGGCCTGACATGCCGTTCGGACGACGGCGCAACCGCATCGACCGCAGCCTGCGCGAGCGCGGCGTCCCGCCGGAGCCGCAGCACCGCGAGCGCGACGTCGAGGAGACCAGCGGCCCCTACGACGAGGCCGACGCCCCCGACGACGGCACCACCCGCGTGGACCTCGGCGCCCTGCGGCTGCCCGCCGTCCCGGGCACGGAGCTGCGGGTCGACGTCAACCAGCAGCAGAAGGTCATCGGCGCGACGCTGCGCTACGGCGACTCGCTGCTGCAGCTGTCCGCCTTCGCCGCGCCCCGCGCCGCCGGCATCTGGGACGACGTCCGCGCCGACCTGGCCCGCGGCGCCTCCGGCCAGGGCGGGCGGCTGCACGAGGTCGAGGGACCCTTCGGCCCCGAGCTCGCCGGCTCCGTCGTCGTCACCCCACCGGCCCAGCCCGGCGGCCCGCCGCCCAAGCCCGTGCGCCGGGCCGCCCGCTTCCTCGGCGTCGACGGCCCGCGCTGGTTCCTCCGCGGCATGATCAGCGGCCCGGCCGCCGAGAACCCCGACGCCGCGGCCGTCCTGGAGGAGGCCTTCCGCAAGGTCGTCGTCGTCCGGGGCAGCGAGCCGATGCCGGTGCGCGAGCAGCTGCCGCTCACCCTCCCGCCGCAGGCCGCCGCGCAGCTGGCCCGCCAGCAGCAGGGCGGCGGCCGGCACGCGGCCGGACCGGGGACGGCGGCGCCCGGCCCGACCGCGTGACCGGCCCGGTCGTCGTCCCCTACGGCCCGCACGCCGACCAGTTCCTCGAGCTCACCCTGCCCCCGGGCGCCGGCCCCGCGCCCGTGGTGGTCGTCCTGCACGGCGGCTTCTGGCGCGCCGCGTACGGCGTCGAGCTGGCCCGCCCGCTGGCCGCCGACCTCGCGGGGGCCGGCTGGGCCGCCGTGGCCGTCGAGTACCGCCGGGTCGGTGCCGGCGGCGGGTGGCCGGCCACGCTGGAGGACGTCGCCGCCGCCCTCGACGCGCTGCCCGGCCTCCCGGACGCCGGGCGCCTCGACCTCTCCGGCGTGACCGTCGTCGGCCACTCCGCGGGCGGTCACCTCGCCGCGTGGGCCGCCGGACGCGGCCGGCTGCCCGCGGGCGCCCCCGGTGCCGGACCCCGGGTCCCGGTGACCGCCGCGGTGCTGCAGGCCGGCGTGCTCGACCTGCAGCGGGCCGCCCGCCGGTGGCTGGGCGGCCGGGCGGTGCAGGCGTTCCTCGGCGGCGGACCCCGCCGGCGGGCCGGCCGGTACGCCCTCGCCGACCCCGTCCGGCTGCTGCCCACCGGCGCCGACCTGCTGTGCGTGCACGGCACCGGCGACGACGTCGTCCCACCCGAGCAGAGCCAGCGCTACGCCGCGGCCGCCACCGCCGCGGGTGACCGGGTGGAGGTGCGGACCGTGCCGGGCGGGCACAGGGAGCTCGTCGACCCGGCGGGGGAGGCGTGGGCGCTCGTCCGCGACTGGCTGGAGCGCCGCCGCGACGGACGCGGTGGCCGCACTACCCTGGAGCCGTGACACAGACGCGTCCCGGCGGCTGGCTCGCGCGCACCCTGCAGCGGCTGACCGCCGACGACTCCACCATCGACGCGCAGGAGCTGCGCGCCGAGACCGACCGCACCGGCTGCGAGCCGGTGAGCCACTGCCGCAAGGGCGAGGTGGTCACGGTGACCGGCCGGCTCAAGTCGGTGGTCTACACCCCGCGCGAGACGGTCCCCACCCTCGAGGCCGAGCTGTTCGACGGCTCCGGGTCGGTCACCCTGGTGTGGCTCGGCCGCCGGCGGATCCCCGGCATCGAGCCGGGCCGCTCGCTGACCGCGCGGGGCCGGTTCGCCCACTTCGACGGCCGCAAGGTCATCTACAACCCCTGGTACGAGCTGAGCGCGGGGTGACGGGGCCGGCCGACGATCCCGGCGACGGCCCTGGTGACGGTTCCGGCGACGGTCAGGCACTGACCTTCGACCGGCACCTGGTGCTCGAGCAGCTCGGCGGCTGGCGGGGGATGGTCGACGCCTCGCTGCCGACCGTCGCCTTCATCGTCGCCAACTCGATCGGCGACCTGCGCACCGCGATCTGGTGCGCCCTCGGGGCCGCCGTCCTCGTCCTGCTGTTCCGGCTGGTGCGGCGCGAGAGCCTGCAGCAGGCCTTCAGCGGCCTGTTCGGCGTCGCGGTGGCGGTGGCCATCGCGGCCGCCTCCGGCCAGGCCCGCGACTACTTCGTGCCGGGCATCATCCGCAACGCCGTCATCGGCGTCGTCCTGCTCGGCTCGGTGCCGCTGCGCTGGCCACTGGTCGGGGTGGCCGCCGAGTTCCTCGCCCCCAGCCACCTGGGTTCGATGGCCGCGCACTCGCTCCCCGGGCTGCGCCGGCGGGTCGACACCGCCCGCGCCCGGCTGCACCACCGGCCCGCACCCGCGGTGTCCGGCGAGCGGCCGGCCGACCCCGAGCCCGAGCGGCACTGGCGTGAGGACCGGCGGGTGGTGCGTGCCTACGGCTGGCTGACGGTGATGTGGGCGCTGACGTTCCTGCTGCGGGTCGCGGTGCAGACGCCGCTGTACCTGGCCAACGAGGAGGAACTGCTCGGCGTCGCCTCGCTGGCGCTCGGGCTGCCGGTGACCGCCGTCGCGCTGGCGGTCACCCTCTGGGTGGTCGCGCGCCTGCACCGGCATCGGGTCCAGACCGGAGCCACCGACACCTGAGGAAGGGCCCCGTCCGGCCGGGACGGGGTCCTCCTGCTAGCGGGCGGTGACGGAGAGCACCTGCTGCAGCTGCTCCTCGACGTCGGCGTGGGTGACGAACAGCAGCTCGTCGCCCACCTCGAGCGGCTCGTCCGGGCTCGGCGTGATCACCCGGTCGCCCCGCAGCAGCGCGGTGAGCACCGTCTCGCGCGGCAGCGGCACCTCCCGCAGGGGCCGGCCGGCCCACGGGGTGTCCTCGGCCAGCGTGATCTCCACCAGGTTGGCGGCGCCCTTGCGGAAGCTCATCAGCCGGACGACGTCGCCGACGGTCACCGCCTCCTCGACCAGCGCGGCGAGCACCCGCGGGGTGGAGACGGCGACGTCGACGCCCCAGGCCTCGGTGTAGAGCCACTCGTTGCGCGGGTCCTTGACCCGGGCCACGACGCGGTTGACCGCGAACTCGGTCTTGGCCAGCAGCGAGACGACCAGGTTGGCCTTGTCGTCGCCGGTGGCGGCCACGACGACGTCGCAGGTGGCCAGCTGCGCCTCCTCGAGGGAGGACACCTCGCAGGCGTCGGCCTGCACCCACTCGGCGCCGGGCACCGCGCGGGTGCGCACCTTGCGGCCGTCCTTCTCGATGAGCATCACGGTGTGCCCGTTGTTGAGCAGCTCCCCGGCGATGGAGCGGCCGACCGCGCCGGCGCCCACGATGGCCACCCGCATCAGGACCGGCCTCCCTGGGGGCGCTCCATCGTCTGGTGCACGCGGTCGGAGATCTCGTCGGTGGCCGCGACCACGAGCTGGTCGCCGTCCTGCAGCACGGTGTTCGCCGTGGGCAGCTGGGCGTCGCCGAAGCGGACCAGCCAGGCGGCCCGGGCGCCGGAGGCGGCCTCCAGCTCGGCCAGCCGGCGGCCCACCCAGCCGTCGGTGACGGTCACGCGCATGAGCAGCACCGTGCCGGTGGGCTCGCGCCAGATCTCGCTGACCTTGACCGAGAGCAGCTCGCGCAGCAGCCGGTTCACCGTCCAGGGGACGGTCGCGACGCTGGGGATGCCCATGCGCTCGAAGACCTCGGCGCGCTTGGAGTCGTAGATCCGGGCGACCACGTGCTGGACGCCGAAGGTCTCCCGGGCCACCCGCGCGGCGATGATGTTGGAGTTGTCGCCGCTGCTCACCGCGGCGAACGCCCCGGCGGAGTCGACGCCGGCGTCGAGCAGGGTCTGGCGGTCGAAGCCCAGGCCGGTGACCTGGCGGCCGCCGAACTCGGGACCGAGCCGGCGGAAGGCCTCGGGGTCCTGGTCGATGACCGCGACGCTGTGGCCGATCTGCTCGAGCTTGCGCGCGATGGCCGAGCCGACGCGGCCGCAGCCCATGACGACCACGTGCACGTGCCGCTCCCCGGGTCGTCGTCGCGAGCGCCTCTCGCCCGCACCACCGGGCGCGAAGCTACACCCGCTCCGGCTCCGTCCGGGGAGCGTGCCGGACGCCACGCCCCGGCCGGGCGACGCAGGCCGGGAAGGGGCGGCACCGGGGGGTCCGGCGTCCGTACCATCGCCGCCGTGCCAAGCCTGTCCGACCTCGGACAACTCCCGAAACGGCTCGTCGTCGGCCGGCCCGTCCGCAGCGACCGGCTGGGGGAGTCCCTGCTGCCCAAGCGGCTGGCCCTGCCCATCTTCGCCAGCGACCCGCTCTCCTCGGTGGCCTACGCCACCCAGGAGATCCTCATCGTCCTGACGCTGGCCGGCACGGCGTTCCTGTTCCTGGCGCCGTGGCTGGCGATCGCCGTCGTCGTGCTGCTGGCGACCGTGGTCCTCTCCTACCGCCAGGTGGTGCGCGCCTACCCCTCCGGCGGGGGCGACTACGAGGTCGCGATGAGGAACCACGGGCAGTTCGCGGGGCTCACCGTGGCCAGCGCCCTGCTGGTCGACTACGTGCTCACCGTGGCGGTGTCGGTCGCGGCCGGCACCGACAACATCATCTCGGCGTTCCCCACGCTCGACGAGCACCGCGTGCTCATCGCCGTCGGGCTGGTGACGCTGCTCGCCGCGGCCAACCTGCGGGGGGTCCGGGAGTCCGGGCGCACCTTCGCCGTCCCGACCTACCTGTTCATCAGCGGCATCCTGGTGATGGTCGTGACCGGGCTGGTCCGGGACCTGTTCACCGACTCCCCGGTGGTCGCCGAGACGGCCGGCTTCACCGTCACCCCGGAGCCGGGCTACGAGCAGCTCGCCGGGGTGGCGCTGCTGTTCTTCGCGCTGCGCGCCTTCGCGTCGGGCTGCACGGCCCTGACCGGGGTGGAGGCCATCGCCAACGGTGTGCCCGCCTTCAAGCCGCCCAAGAGCCGGAACGCGGCCACCACGCTGGCGCTCATGGGCGGGATCGCCGCGGCGATGTTCGCCGGCGTCACCGCGCTCGCGCTGGCCTCCGGGGTCAAGTACGTCGAGCACCCCTGCGACCTCGAGGGGTTCGCCGACTGCGAGACCGAGCCGCAGCGCACGGTCATCGCGCAGGTGGCCGCCGCGACGTTCGGCGGGGACACCTCGGTCGGCTTCTTCGTCATCCAGGCGGCGACCGCGCTGGTGCTGGTCCTGGCCGCCAACACCGCGTTCAACGGCTTCCCGCTGCTGGGCTCCGTGCTCGCCCAGGACCGGTTCCTGCCGCGGCAGCTGCACACCCGCGGCGACAAGCTGGTCTACAGCAACGGCATCCTGCTGCTGGCCGGCTTCGCGGCCCTGCTCCTCGTCGCCTTCCAGGCCGACGTCAACCGGCTGATCCAGATGTACATCGTCGGCGTCTTCACCAGCTTCTCCATCGGCCAGTGGGGCATGGTGCGGCACTGGAACCGGGAGATCGGCCTGTCCGACGACCCGGTCGAGAAGCGGCGGATGCGCCGCTCGCAGGTCATCAACACCATCGGCGGCACCCTCACCACCGTGGTGCTGCTGATCATCGTCGTCACCAAGTTCACCCGCGGCGCCTACCTGGTGATCCTCGTGATGCCGGTGCTGTTCGTGCTCATGAAGGCCATCAACAAGCACTACTCGCACGTGGCCGCGCAGCTGCGGCCCGACAGCGACTCGCGGCTGCTGCCCAGCAAGGTGCACGCGATCGTGCTGGTGTCGAAGGTGCACAAGCCGACCCTGCGGGCGCTGGCCTTCGCCCGGGCGACCCGGCCCGACGTCCTGACCGCGCTGACGGTCAACGTCGACGACGAGGACACCCGCTCGCTGCAGGCCGACTGGGAGCGCTACGACATCCCGGTGCCGCTGACCGTGCTGGAGTCGCCCTACCGGGAGATCACCCGGCCGGTGGTCGACTTCGTCAAGGGCGTTCGCCGGGACAGCCCGCGCGAGCTGGTCGTGGTCTTCGTCCCGCAGTACGTCGTCGGGCACTGGTGGGAGAACGTCCTGCACAACCAGAGCGCGCTGCGGCTGCGCGCCCGGCTGCAGTTCCAGCCCGGGGTCATGATCACCACGGTGCCGTGGCAGCTGGAGAGCTCGGTCGGCCGGGGCGAGGACGACCGGCGCCCGGGCCCCATGCCCGGCGACCTGCGCCGCGGGTTCACCGACGACCAGGTGGGGACCACCCCGTATGGCTGAAGCCGAAGGACCACGTCCTCCTCACCCCTCGCACGCTCGGGGCGAGCCTCGGGACGGGGCCTTCCCCCCACGCCTCGCACGCTCGGCGCGGGTCCCTGGAGGGCGGCCGGACCGCGGCCCGGGGTGGACCGGCCGGGAGTTCGAGGTCACCGTCGGCCCGGTCGCGCACGGCGGGCACTGCGTGGCCCGGTTCGAGGGCCGGGTGGTGTTCGTGCGGCACTCGCTGCCGGGGGAGCGGGTGGTCGTCCGGGTCACCGAGGACCGCCAGCCCGGCTACTGCCGCGCCGACGCGGTCGAGGTGCTCGAGGCCGCGCCCGACCGCGTCGAGCGGCCCTGCCCGTACAGCGGTCCCGGGCGCTGCGGGGGCTGCGACTGGCAGCACGTCTCGCCGGAGGGGCAGCGGCGGCTGGCGGCCGACGTCGTCCGGGAGCAGCTGACCCGCCTGGGCGGGCTCGACGCCGGGGACCCCGTCGTCCGCGACCTCGTCGTCGAGGAGCTGCCCGGGGGGCCGCTGCGCTGGCGCTCGCGGGCACGCTTCGCCGTCGACCGGACCGGGACGCCCGGACTGCGGCGGCACCGCTCGCACGACGTCGTGGTGCTCGACGACTGCCCGATCACGGTCGAGACCGCCGCCCTGGCCGTGCTCTCGCGCCGCTGGCCGGGCGCCGGGGCGGTCGACGTCGCCGTCGACTCCGCCGGCGCGGTGACCACCACGCGGCTGGACCGCCGTGGCGTGCCGACGTCGACCCGGGTGCTGCAGCCGGGGGAGGATGTCGCGGCCGCGCCCGCCGGCCGGGCCGGCCGCCGGGCCGCGGGCCGGGACTGGGAGGTCGAGGGCACCGGCTTCTGGCAGGTGCACGAGGCGGCGGCCGACGCGCTGGTGGCGGCCGTGGCCGACGCGGCGGACGTGCGCCGGGGGGAGACGGTGCTCGACCTCTACGCCGGTGCCGGGCTCTTCGGCGGCGCGCTGGCGCCCGCGGCGGGGGAGTCGGGCAGGGTGGTGTGCGTGGAGGCCGACGCCGGGGCCTGCGCGGCCGCCGAGGCGAACCTGGCCGGCCTGCCGCAGGCCGAGGTGTGGCAGGGCGAGGTGGACGCCGAGGGGCTGACCGGGCTGCTCGAGGAGCTCGGGCGGACGCCGGACGTCGTCGTGCTCGACCCGCCCCGCGCCGGTGCCGGCGCGGCGGTGAGCCGGGTGCTGGCCGACACCGGCGCCCGCGCCGTCGTCTACGTGGCCTGCGACCCCGCCTCGCTCGGGCGCGACGTCGCGGTCTTCCGCGCCGCCGGGTACCGGCCGGCGGCCGTGCGCGGCTTCGCCGCCTTCCCGATGACCGCGCACGTGGAGTGCGTGGCGCTGCTGGTCCCCTCGGCCTGAACCGCTGCGGTCGGCCTACCCTCCGGGCATGGCCGGACCCGACTCGTGCCCGGTGTGCGGAGAGCTGACGCCGCGCCGGGACAGCGGGGCCACCGACGAGGGACACGACGAGACCACCGACCCACTGGTGTTCGTCGACCACCTCTGGGCTCCGCCGCTGTGGGGGCACGGGCGGCGTGCCGAGCCCGCGCTGTGCCCGGGTTCGGGCCAGAACCGGGCCGGCCACCGGCGCCCCTGAGCGGCCGCGCGCGCCGCCCGCTCCGGGCGCCGACGCGGTGGGCAGCGCGAGGTGCGGGTCCGCGTCGTCTCCTCCCGCGACCCGCGCACCGGCTCCGTGGTGCACCCCTGGGTCCGCCTGGGCCCGACCGGCCGGCCCGCACCCGGCTACCGTGTCCCCGTGACGACGTGGGAGTACGCCTCGGTCATCACGGCCAACGAGGCCGAGTCCCAGCGTGCGGGGGTGAGCGTCAAGCTCCCCGGCGGCACGCTGGAACGGCAGCAGGGGGACACCAGCTCGGTGCTCAACCGGCTCGGCGGCGAGGGCTGGGAGCTGGTCAGCTACCACTCCAGCGGTGCGGGCAGCTGGGGTTTCGAGCAGTTCTGGCTCAAGCGCCGCAGCGACTGAGGCCCTCGACCACTCGATCGGGCGCGTCGGGTCGAACGTCCGTTCGACCTGCGGCAGACTGCGCGACGTGGCTGCGAGCGTCCCCCCGGGCTGGCCGGAGCAGGTGCGGCCGCCGGGTGCCCCCGACTGGGAGGCCACCGCGGTCGCCTGGCTGTTCGACCTCGTGCCGCCCGACTACCGCGCGCACACGGTGCTGCGCCGCTACCCGGTGCTGCTCGCCCGGTTCGCCGGGGACCACCTGAGCGCCGGTCTCCAGGCCGCCCGCGAGGGGTGGCGGACGGTGCGGGTGGAGATGGCCGACCACCTGCCGCCCGACGCGATCGAGGCCGCCGTCACCGCCTACGAGCGGGAGGGTGCCCGCCTGGCCGCCGCCGCACGCGGGGTCGTGGTGGTGTCCGGCGCCCTGCGCGGCGAGGTCTGGGTGCCCCGCCTGTAGCCCGCCGCGGGTGGCCTCCTCCAAGCAGGAGGGCCCCGTCCTCCTCACCGCTCGCGAGCTCGCGGCGAGCCTCTGGACGGGGCCTGGCGCGAGCCGGCGAGTGGCGGGAGCAGGAGGGTCCTTCCTCAGCCGAGCCGGTCGGCCTCCCGGAGCGCGACCGCCAGGGCGCCGAGCACCTCGGCGCGGGCCCCGAGCGAGCCGGGCACCACGGTGAGGTGCTCGGCCGCGGCGGGGATGGCGGAGCGGGCGAGGGCGCGCCGCAGCGGGTCGACCAGCAGGTCGCCGGCGGTGCCCAGCTCGCCGCCGACGACGATGCGGTCGGGGTTGAGCGTGTTGACCAGGCCGCCGAGGACGACGCCGACGTGCGTGCCGGCGTCGGCCACGAGCCGCCGGCAGGCCTGGTCGCCCGCGACGGCGCCGGCCACGAGCGTCCGCAGGTCGCCGTAGTGCGGCGCGGCGGTCCGGATGGCCTGCAGCAGGGCGCTGCCGCCCGCGGTGAGCTCCAGGCAGCCCCGGTTGCCGCACCGGCAGAGGTCGCCGCCGGGGTCGAGGCTCACGTGGCCGATCTCCCCGGCGGTTCCGGAGACGCCGCGCAGCAGGTTGCCGTCGACGACGAGCGCACCGCCCACGCCGGTGGCCATCTTCAGGTAGACGGTGAACCGGGAGCCCCGGCCGGCGCCCCAGCGGACCTCGGCCAGCGCGCCGAGGTTGGCGTCGTTGTCCACGACGACGGGGACGCCCAGTCGCTCCCCCAGCTCGATCGCCGGCGCGGTGCCCGACCAGCTCGGCAGGATGTTGGCCTGCGCCACCGTGCCGTGCGGGGTCGCCGCGGCGCTGACGACCGGCGTGGGCAGGCCGACCACCGTCCCGACCACGTCCGCGGTGCACGCACCGGCGCGCGCCAGCTCGTCCCGGACCCGGGCGGCCACGGTGTCGAGGACGTCGCCGGCGTCCAGCTCGGCGACCGGCAGCTCGGCGACGTGCTCGCCGACCACCTCGTGCGAGAGGTCGGCGACGGCGACGCGGACGTGCGTGCGCCCGATGTCGATGCCGACGACGACACCGGCCCGGCGGGTCAGCCGCACCAGTCCGGCCGGCCGGCCCCCGGTGGGTCGGGCGTCGGCCGGGTCGGCCGGCCTGACCAGGCCGCGATCGACCAGGTCGGCGACGTAGCCGGACACCGTCGCGCGGGACAGCCCGGTCTGCTCGACCAGCTGCGCCCGGGTGGCCGGCCCGCCCAGGCGCAGGGCCTCGACCAGCCGGCGCGGGTGACCCGTGACGTCGGGCAGCCACGGCCGGGGGTCCATGCCGGGGATGGTCAGCGGCCGGCGTGCTTCTGTCAACCACCGACGGAAGCCCCCACGCCATGGAGTGGCCGCCGAACCAGCCGTGACGGAGGCGCCCCCCGGCCGCCGGGCCGTCCCGGCCGCCGCTCCGTTCACCCGGAGGGCCCCCTGCGGCGCGACTACAGTGGGTCGGCGGCCCCCGCGAGCCGTGCCCCAGCCGCCGACAGAGAGGACACCGCTGCGCCGTGTCGCTCCTGCGCTCGCTCCGCGACCCCGCCGACGTCCGGGCACTGCCCCCCGAGCAGCTGCCCGCGCTGGCCGCCGAGATCCGCGACGCGCTCGTCGCCAGCGTCGCCCGCACCGGCGGGCACCTCGGTCCCAACCTCGGCTGTGTCGAGCTGACCATCGCGCTGCACCGGGTGTTCACCTCCCCGCGTGAGCCGATCGTCTTCGACACCGGCCACCAGGCCTACGTGCACAAGATGCTCACCGGCCGGGTGGAGGGCTTCGACCGGCTGCGCCAGCGCGGTGGCCTGTCGGGCTACCCCAGCCGCTCGGAGAGCGAGCACGACTGGGTGGAGAACAGCCACGCCTCCACCGCGCTGTCCTACGCCGACGGGCTGGCCAAGGCCTTCGCCGTCCGGGGTGACTCGCGTCCGGTGGTGGCCGTGGTCGGCGACGGCGCCCTCACCGGCGGCATGTCCTGGGAGGCGCTGAACAACATCGCGGCCGCCCAGGACCGGCCGGTGATCATCGTCGTCAACGACAACGGCCGCTCCTACTCACCGACCATCGGCGGCGTCGCCGACGCGCTGGCGACGCTGCGGCTGCGCCCGGGCTACGAGCAGGCGCTGCTGCAGGTGCGCTCCGCGCTGCACCGCGCCCCGGTCGTCGGCTCGGCGCTCTACGACGCGCTGCACGCCATCAAGAAGGGCCTCAAGGACGTCCTCTCGCCGCAGGGCATGTTCGAGGACCTCGGGATGAAGTACGTCGGCCCGGTCGACGGGCACGACGTCGAGGTCGTGGAGTCCGCGCTCAGGCGCGCCCGCTCCTTCGGCGGCCCGGTGATCGTGCACGCCGTCACCACGAAGGGCTTCGGCTACCCGCCGGCCGAGACCGACACCATCGACGCCTGGCACTCCACCGGCGTCTTCGAGCCCGACAGCGGTGTCAGCCCCACGGCCGCCCGCGACTGGACCGCGGCCTTCTCCGACGAGCTGGTGCGCATCGGCGGCGAGCGGGCCGACGTCGTGGCGGTCACCGCGGCGATGCTGCACCCGACCGGCCTCAACGCCTTCGCCGAGCGTTTCCCCGAGCGCACGTTCGACGTCGGCATCGCCGAGCAGCACGCGCTCACCAGCGCCGCGGGCATGGCGATGGGCGGGCTGCACCCGGTGGTCGCGGTCTACTCGACGTTCCTCAACCGGGCCTTCGACCAGCTGCTCATGGACGTCGCGCTGCACCGCCAGCCGGTCACCGTCGTCCTCGACCGGGCCGGCGTCACCGGCACCGACGGCGCCTCGCACAACGGCATGTGGGACATGTCGATCCTCCCGGTGGTGCCGGGGCTGCGGCTGGCCGCCCCGCGCGACGAGCCCACCCTGCGGGAGGCGCTGCGCGAGGCCGTCGAGGTGACCGACGGGCCCACCGTGGTGCGCTTCCCCAAGGGCCCGCCGCCGGTCGACATCCCGGCGCTGGAGCGGCGCGGCCCGGTCGACGTGCTGCGCCGGGGCGCACGTCCCGAGGTGCTGCTGGTCGCCGTCGGCTCGATGGTGCCCCCGTGCCTGGCCGCCGCCGAGCGCGCCGCCGACCACGGCATCGAGGTGACCGTCGTCGACCCGCGCTGGGTGCTGCCCGTGCCCGCCGAGCTGGTCGACCTGGCCGCGGGGCACCGCCTGGTGGTCACGGTCGAGGACGGCGGCCGTGCCGGTGGCCTGGGCACCACGCTGACCCAGGCGCTGCAGGACCGCGGCATCGACGTCCCGCTGCGCTCGCTGGGCCTGCCGCAGGCCTTCCTGGAGCACGGCAGCCGCGGTCAGGTGCTGGCCGACGCCGGGCTGACCGAGCAGGACGTCGCCCGCCGCATCGCCGAGGAGACGGCGCTGCTGGCCGAGCGCGCGGAGCGGCAGGCGGTCACCGAGCCGGTGGACGGCGCCCAGCAGTGACCTCGGGACCGCGGGGGACCCCGCGGGTGATCGCGGAGATCCAGGTCGCGCCGACGCCGGCCGGGACGCCCGAGGACCCGCACGCCTTCGTCGAGGCCGCCGTCCGCGTCATCCAGGGCTCAGGCCTGCACGCGGAGGTCGGTGCGCTCGGGACCACGCTCGAGGGCGAGGCGGACGAGGTCTGGGCGACGCTGCGCGCGGCGCACGAGGCGATGCTGGCCGCCGGCGCGACCAGCGGGATCTCGCACGTCAAGGTGGCCTCGGTCGACCGCACGATGGGCAGCCTCACCCACAAGTTCCGCTGAGCCCGCGCCACGATCGGGTGACCTGATCGTGGCGCGTCCTCCCTGACGGTGGGCGGTCGGGGAGGACGCGCCGCGGTGCGGGAGGACGCCCGGTCCCGGACGACGGCCCGGGACCCCGCGTGGGGTCCCGGGCCGTCCCCGTGCACGTCCGCGGACGGGCCCCGTGCACATCCGCGGAGGTGCACGGAGGATCAGGCGGGGAGGGAAGCCACCCCGCGGGGCAGGAACCGGGAGCCGGTGACCCGCTCGGAGACGCCGGCCCGGTCCAGGAAGGCTGAGATCCCGCCCAGCCAGAACGGCCAGCCGGCGCCCAGGACCATGCACAGGTCGATGTCCTGCACCGCCTGGACGACGCCCTCGTCGAGCATCAACCGGATCTCCTGGGCCAGGGCGTCCACCGCACGCCCGCGGACCTGCTCCTCGGTCAGCGGCGAGTCGCCGGCGTCGATGCCGGCGAGGGCCGGATCGACGACGCCCGGCTCGCTGTACACCGACGTCTTGCCGAGCTCGACCATCCTCCGCAGCCCCTCGCCGACGGCGAACCGGTCGGGGAAGGCCTCGTGCATCCGCTCGGCCACGTGCAGCGCCACCGGCGGGCCGACGAGCGTCAGCAGCTCGAACGGCGTCATCGGCAGGCCCAGCGGGTCGAGCGCCCGGTCGGCCACGGCCACCGGCGTGCCCTGCTCCACCGACGCGGTGACCTCACCGAGGAAGCGGGTGAGCAGCCGGTTGACCACGAACGCCGGCGCGTCGGCGACGAGCACGCAGCTCTTCTTCAGCGCCTTGCCGACGGCGAACGCCGTGGCCAGCGTGGCGTCGTCGGTCTGCTCGGCGCGCACGACCTCCAGCAGCGGCAGGACCGCGACCGGGTTGAAGAAGTGCAGGCCGACGACCCGCTCCGGGTGCTCGAGCTCGGCCGCCATCTCGGTCACCGACAGCGCCGAGGTGTTGGTGGCCAGCACGCACTCGGGGGAGACGACGGCCTCCACCTCGGCGAACACCTGCTGCTTGACCGACATCTCCTCGAAGACCGCCTCGATGACGAGGTCGGCGTCGGCGAAGGTCGCCTTGTCCAGGGCTCCGGTGACCAGGCCGGTGAGCCGGTTCAGCCCGTCCTGCGACAGCCGGCCCCGGGCGGCCAGCTCCTCCAGCTGCGTGTGGACGTGGCCGACGCCCTTGTCGACGCGCGCCTGGTCGATGTCGGTGAGGACGACGGGCACCTCCAGCCGGCGCACGAACAGCAGCGCCAGCTGCGAGGCCATCAGGCCCGCGCCGACGACGCCGACCTTGGTGATCTTGCGGGCGAGCTCCCTCGGTGGGGCGCCGACCGGCCGCTTGGCCCGCTTGTTGACCAGCTCGAACGCGTACAGGCTCGCCCGCAGCTCGTCGCTCATCAGCAGGTCGGCCAACGCCTGGTCCTCGGCCGCGGTGCCGGCGGTGAACGCCTCGCCGTCGACGCCGTCGCGGGCCAGCTCGAGCAGCTCCCCGGTGCGCAGGGCGCCGGGGGAGGCGTTGCGGGTGCGGCCGGCGACGATGCCCCGCGCGCGGGTGATGGCGTCGTCCCACGCCGAGCGGTCGACCTCGGGACGCGAGACGGCGACGTCCCCGTCGAGCACGCCCACGGCCCACTCGAGCGAGCGCTCCAGGAAGTCGGCCGGCTCGAACACCGCGTCGGCGATGCCCAGCGCCGCGGCCTCCGGCCCCGGGGTGACCTTGTTCTGCGCCAGCGCGTTCTCGACGATCACGGTGACCGCCGGGTCGATGCCGATCAGGTTCGGCAGCAGCTGCGTGCCGCCCCAGCCGGGCACCAGGCCGAGGAACACCTCGGGGAACGCGACGACGGCGGTGGTGGCGATCGTGCGGTGGTGGCAGTGCAGCGCCAGCTCCAGGCCGCCGCCGAGCGCCGCGCCGTTGACGAAGGCGAACGTCGGGACGGTCGAGTCCTTGAGCCGGCGGAACACCCGGTGGCCGGTCTCGGCGACCGCCCGAGCGTCGGCCGCCGAGGTGATCGCCGGGACGCCGGAGAGGTCGGCGCCGACGGCGAAGACGAACGGCTTGCCGGTGACGGCGATGGCCGCCGGCGCCGGGGTGTGTGCCGCGACCTCGTCGAGCGCGGCGTCCAGGGACGCCAGCCCGCCGGGGCCGAAGGTGGACGGGCGGGTGTGGTCGTGCCCGTTGTCCAGGGTGATCAGCGCGACCTCGCCGGCCAGTCCGGGCACCCGCAGGTAGCGGACCTTGGCGGCGGTGACGACCTCGTCCTCGAAGACGGCGCTCACTCGGTGCCCTCCCAGATCGGGTTCTCCCAGATGACGGTGGCGCCCATGCCCAGGCCCACGCACATGGCGGTCAGGCCGTAGCGGACGTCGGGCCGCTCGGCGAACTGGCGGGACAGCTGGGTCATCAGCCGGACGCCGGAGGAGGCCAGCGGGTGGCCGACGGCGATCGCGCCACCCCACGGGTTGACCCGCTCGTCGTCGTCGGCGATGCCGAAGTGGTCGAGGAAGGCCAGCACCTGGACGGCGAAGGCCTCGTTGAGCTCGAAGAGCCCGATGTCCTCGATGGTCAGGCCGGTGCGGGCCAGCGCGCGCTCGGTCGACGGGACCGGGCCGACGCCCATCACCTCGGGCTCGACGCCGACGAAGCCGTAGCCGACCAGCCGCATGCCCACGTGCAGGCCGAGCTCGAGCGCGACCTCCTCCGCGGCCAGCAGGCAGCCGGTGGCGCCGTCGTTGAGGCCGGCGGCGTTGCCCGCGGTCACGTGGCCGTGCGGGCGGAACGGCGTCTTGAGCGTCGCCAGTCCCTCGAGGGTGGTGCTCGGCCGCGGTGGCTCGTCGACCGTGGCCAGCCCCCAGCCCTGCTCGGCGCTGCGCGTGGACACGGTGACCAGCTCGGGGCCGATCTGCCCGTTGGCGACGGCCTTGGCGTACCTCTGCTGGCTGGCCAGCGCGAAGGCGTCGGCCCGCTCCCTGGTCAGGTGGGGGAAGCGGTCGTGCAGGTTCTCCGCGGTGGAGCCCATCACCAGTGCGGAGCCGTCGACCAGGCCCTCGCTGAAGAAGCGCGGGTTCGGGTCGGCGCCCTCGCCCATCGGGTGGCGGCCCATGTGCTCGACCCCGCCGGCGATGGCGACGTCGTAGGCCCCGAAGGCGATGCCGCTCGCGGTGGTGGTCACGGCGGTCATCGCGCCGGCGCACATGCGGTCGATCGCGTAACCGGGCACCGACTTCGGCAGCCCGGCCAGCAGCGCGGCGGTGCGGCCGATGGTCAGGCCCTGGTCGCCGATCTGGGTGGTGGCCGCGATCGCCACCTCGTCGACCCGATCGGCCGGCAGTGCCGGGTTGCGGCGCATCAGCTCGCGGATCACGCGCACGACCAGGTCGTCGGCGCGGGTCTCGGCGTAGACGCCCTTCGGGCCGGCCTTGCCGAAGGGGGTGCGCACGCCGTCGACGAAGACGACCTCACGCAGCGAGCGGGACATGGGACCTCCGCAGCAGTTCGGTGCCGGCCGGTACGGCACGGCCCCATTCAAGTTACTCGCCGGTAACCCAAGGTCCAAACGCGACCCGACCCGGCAGGGGCAGGACGGCGCGGCGGTCCGGCCGGCCGGCCCGGTGACGCCGTGCCAGAGGTCACGGTCCGGCAACGTCCCTGACCGGCTCTTGCACACCGTGTGACACAGCGCGCATATTGGCCGCCGCACTTCTGCGCATTCCCGACAGAACGGTGGACGACCCATGGCGCGACGGCGCACCATCATGACGGCCCTCGCGGCCTCCCTCGTCTTCAGCCTGGCCGCCTGTGGCGGCGACAGCGGCGGCGGCGACACCGGTGGCGGCGGTGGAGGCGGCGGTGGCGGCGAGACCGCCGGCCGGGTCGGCGTGATCCTCCCCGACACCGAGTCCTCGGTGCGCTGGGAGAACTTCGACCGCCCCTACCTCGAGGCGGCCTTCGAGGAGGCCGGTGTCGAGTACGACATCCAGAACGCCGAGGGCGACGCCCAGCGGCAGGCGACCATCGCCGAGCAGATGATCACCGAGGGCGCCACCGTCCTCGCGATCGTCAACCTCGACTCGGCCTCGGGTGCGCAGATCCAGGAGCAGGCGGCCAACGAGGGCGTCGCGACGATCGACTACGACCGGCTGACCCTGGGTGGCTCGGCGGAGTACTACGTCTCCTTCGACAACACCGAGGTCGGGCGTCTGCAGGGCCAGGGCCTGCAGCAGTGCCTGGAGGCCAACGGCGTCACCCAGGGCAACATCGCGTTCCTCAACGGCTCGCCGGACGACAACAACGCGACGCTGTTCTCGTCGGGCGCCCACGAGGTCCTCGACCCGCTGACGCAGTACACGCAGGTGGCCGAGCAGGCGGTGCCGGACTGGGACAACCAGGAGGCGGCGACGATCTTCGAGCAGATGTACACCCAGGCCAACGGCAACGTCCAGGGCGTGCTGGCCGCCAACGACGGCCTGGCCAACTCGGTGATCCAGATCCTCGAGCGCAACAACGCCGCGGGCCAGGCGAACGTGACCGGCCAGGACGCCTCGGTCGAGGGCCTGCAGAACATCCTCGCCGGCAACCAGTGCATGACCGTCTACAAGTCGGTCCGCGAGGAGGCCAACGCGCTCGCCGAGCTGGCCGTCGCGCTGATCAACGGCGAGGAGGGCGAGACCACCGGCACCGTCGAGGACACCGAGGCCGGCCGTGAGGTCCCGTCGGTCCTGCTCACTCCGGTCGCGATCTTCCGCGACAACGTCAGCGAGGTCGTCGAGGACGAGTTCGTGACCGCCGAGGAGCTCTGCACCGGCGAGTTCGCCGCCGCCTGCCAGGAGCTCGGGATCGAGTAGTGGTCACCGGCCGCCGGGGCGCCGATGATGAGCGCCCCGGCGGCTGCTGCCCCAGCCCCACCAGCGCGACCGAGAGGCCCGGCGTGTCCGCACCCACCGACCGTCCCGAAGACGTCACCCCCACCCTGGAGCTCCGCGGCGTCAACAAGAGCTTCGGCGCCATCCAGGTCCTGCACGACGTGCACATGAAGGTCTACCCCGGCCAGGTCACCGCGCTGGTCGGCGACAACGGCGCGGGCAAGAGCACGCTGATCAAGTCCATCGCCGGTATCCACGCCATCGACTCCGGCGAGCTCCTCTTCGAGGGCCGGCCGGTCACGGTCACCGGCCCGCGCGACGCCGCGGCGCTCGGCATCGAGATCGTCTACCAGGACCTCGCCCTGGCCGACAACCTCGACGTCGTCCAGAACATGTTCCTCGGCCGCGAGCGCAAGAACGGCATCCTCCTCGACGAGCTGTCCATGGAGCAGGCGGCCCGGGACACGCTGAGCAAGCTCTCCGTCCGGACCCTGAAGTCCGTGCGCCAGCTGGTCTCCAGCCTCTCCGGTGGCCAGCGCCAGACGGTCGCCATCGCCAAGGCCGTGCTGTGGGAGTCCAAGCTGGTCGTCCTCGACGAGCCGACCGCCGCCCTCGGCGTCGCGCAGACCCGGCAGGTGCTCGACCTGGTCCGGCGGCTGGCCGACACCGGCCACGCGGTGGTCTTCATCAGCCACAACATGGTCGACGTCTTCGAGGTCGCCGACCGGGTCGCGGCCCTGTACCTGGGCCGGATGGCGGCCGACGTGCCCATCTCCCAGGTCGATCGTCCCCAGGTCATCGAGCTCATCACGGCGGGCCGGTCGGGCGACCTCGGCATCGCCCCCGCCGAAGTCGCGGCAGTGGAGGTCTGAGGCATGTCCAGCACCATCTCTGCGCCGACCAGCGCGCAGGAGCCGGGCGGCGCCCCGTCGGGCTTCGAGGCCGACCGCACCGCGGACTCCCTCGGCGCGACGGTCCGGGCCTACGTCGACCGCGTCCGGGGCGGCGACCTGGGGGCGCTGCCGGCCATCCTCGGCATCGTCGTCCTGGGCCTGCTGTTCTTCGCGCTGCGGCCCGAGACGTTCCTGACCCCGCGGAACATGGCCAACCTGGCCGACCAGGCGGCGCCGATCATCATCCTGGCGATGGGGCTGGTCTTCGTCCTGCTCCTGGGCGAGATCGACCTGTCCGCAGGCGTGGTCAGCGGGGTCTGCGCCGCGGTCATGGCCAAGCTGCTCGCCGATGCCGGCGTGCCGTGGTACGTCTCGGTGGTGGCAGCGATCGTCACCGGCGTGGTCATCGGCCTGTTCACCGGCAGCCTCGTCGGCATGATCGGCATCCCGTCGTTCGTCGTCACACTCGCGCTCTTCCTGGGCTGGCAGGGCTTCACGCTGCGGCTGATCGGCGAGGGTGGCACGGTGCCGGTGCGCGACCCGGTGATCTCGGCGATCAGCGACAGGAACCTCCCGGTCGTCCTCGGCTGGGTCCTCGCCCTGCTGGTCATCGCCGTGTACGCCGCGCTGCAGCTCAACCGGTTCCGCGTCCAGCGCGCCAAGGGGCTCGCGCACTCCCCGCTGGCCGTGGTGCTCGTGCGGATCGGCGTGATCGCCGCCGTCGTCGTCGTGGTCACGGCGGTGCTGAGCGTCGACCGCGCCCCGGCGGTCGGTGTGGTGCTCGCCGGGATCCCGTACGCCATCCCGCTCGTGGTCGTCCTGCTGCTGTTCCTGACCTTCGTGCTCGGCCGCACGAGCTTCGGCCGGCACGTCTACGCGGTCGGCGGCAATGCCGAGGCGGCCCGGCGGGCCGGCATCAACGTCACCCGGATCAAGGTCTCCGTGTTCGTCATCGGCTCGACCCTGGCGGCGATCAGCGGCATCGTCGCGGCCGCCCGGCTCGGCTCGGTGGCGCCGGGGTCCGGCGGCGGCAACACGCTGCTCTACGCCGTGGGCGCCGCGGTCATCGGTGGCACCAGCCTCTTCGGCGGCCGGGGACGGGTGCGTGACGCCGTCCTCGGTGGCCTGGTCGTGGCGATCATCGCCAACGGCCTCGGTCTGCTCGGCACCGAGGCGTACCTCAACTTCATCATCACCGGTGGCGTGCTGCTGCTGGCCGCGAGCGTCGACGCGCTGGCCCGGCGCCGGGCGGCCGCGACCGGGCACTGAGGAAGGGCCCCGCTGCCCCCCGCGCCTCGCACGCTCGGCGCGGGACCCTGCAGCGGGGCCGTTCCATCCCGTCACCACGATCGGCGCCGAGCCCTGCAGGAGGCCGCCCTCGACGGTCACGAGGGGTGGTCCCGGCTGCGGCCGGGGCCGCCCCTCGTGCGTTCAGGCCCGGTTGACCGCGTCCGTCAGCAGGTCGCAGGTGAGTTCGACCTGCCACTCGCGGGCACCGCCGGCGCGCAGGGTCGCGGCCACCGTCTCGGGGTCGCGCGGCTCGGGCGGGCTCCACACCAGTCGGCGCACGAGGTCGGGGGAGACCAGGTTCTCGACCGGCACCGCGTGCTTCTCCGACAGCTCGGCCAGCCCGGCCCGGGCGACCTGCAGTCGGGTGGCCGCCGCGGGGTCGCGGTCGGCCCAGCGGTTCACCGGCGGCGGACCCTCGCCCGGCCGGCTGTGCGGCGGCAACTCCGCCTCCGGCAGCGCCCGCCCGCGGGTCAGGGCGCCGAACCAGGTGCTCACCAGCTTGCGGTTGGCCCGGCCGCGGAAGACCGGCAGCTCCAGCAGCGCGCCCTCGGTCTGCGGGTCGGCCTGGACGGCGGAGACCATCGCCGAGTCGGGCAGCACTCGGCCGGGGGCGATGTCGCGCTTGCGGGCCAGGTCGTCGCGGGCCTGCCAGAGGGAGCGCAGCATGCCCAGCTGCCGCCGGTTGCGCAGCCCGTGCACACCGGAAGTGCGGCGCCACGGGTCGGCCTTCGGCGCCGGCGGCCCGGCGGCCAGGACGGCTGCGAACTCCTGCCGCGCCCACTCGGTCTTGCCCTGCTCCTCCAGGACCGCGGCCAGCGCGTCGCGCAGGTCGACGAGCACCTCGACGTCGAGCGCGGCGTAGACCAGCCACTCCTCGGGCAGCGGCCGGGTGCTCCAGTCGGCCGCCGAGTGGCCCTTCTGCAGCGAGAACCCGAGCAGCGACTCGACGACGGCGCCCAGGCCCACCCGTGGCAGCCCGGCCAGCCGCGCGGCCAGCTCGGTGTCGAAGATCCTCGTCGGCACCAGGCCGATCTCGGCCAGGCAGGGGAGGTCCTGGTTGGCCGCGTGCAGCACCCACTCCGCGTCGGCGATCGCGGCCTGCACGGCGGAGAGGTCCGGCAGCGGCACGGGGTCGACCAGCCCGGTGCCCGCACCGGCGCGGCGCAGCTGCACGAGGTAGGCCCGCTGGCCGTAGCGGTACCCCGAGGCGCGCTCGGCGTCGACGGCGACCGGCCCGGTCCCGGCGCGCAGCGCGTCGGCGTACTCCTCCAGCGCGGAGGAGGTCTCGATGACCGGCGGGAGGCCGTCGCGCGGCGCGAGCAGGGGGACCGGGACCGCGACGTCGTCGGGGGCGGTGTCCTCGGTGGCGGTGTCCTCGGGGGTGGTGTCCTCGGGGGTGGTGTCCTCGGGAACGGTGCCCACCGGGGTGGCGTCGTCCCGGGTGGGGTCGGGCCGGGGGTCGGTGCTCAGTTGCCGTCCACCTCATCGCCCGTGTCGTCCGTGCGTCCGCGGCCGGTCCCCCGGCCTCCGGGCGGTACGAGCCGGCCGGCGCGGACCCGGGGAGTGCCCCCGCCCCTCAGATGTTAGTTGCCGTCGTCGACCGCGCCGGAGGGGCCCAGCATCGCCACTCCCGGCGGCGGCAGGCCGGCGGCGTTGCCGAGCACCTCGAGCCAGGCGTCGAGGTGCCGGTCGAGCGCGGTGTCCTCCGCCGTCCAGGAGGCGCGGATCTCGACGTCGACCGAGTGCTCGGGCCCGGCCAGGTCGCCGAAGCGGGTGGAGGCGGTGCGGGTGACCGTGCCTCCCAGCGCGTGGGACGGGGCGCCGCACGAGGTCAGGGCCTCGGTCAGCCAGCTCCAGGCCACCTCGGAGAACATCGCGTCGTCGACCATGTGCTCGTCGGTGGTGGCCGAGAGGTACCCGACGCAGCGGGTGGTGCCCGCCCACGCCTCGTGGCCGGCCGGGTCGTACAGGACGATGAAGCGGCCGCTGGCCACCTCGACCTCCTCGTCGCCGTCGAGCTCGCTGATGCGCGCGCCGACGGCGTAGGCGAAGGGGGCCAGCCGCTGCGGGGCGGGGATGTCCTCGACCACGATCTCCGGGCGCACCCGGAGCGAGGCCATCGACTCGAGGGCGGCCACGAAGTCCTCCGGACGGTCGTCGACCGGCCGTGCGCCGACGGCGTCCGGAGGACCGCCCAGGCTGCGTGGCTCCACGCTCGCAGGGTAGGGGGCACGGGCCCCGTCTGTCGCCGACGCGCCGCAGCCGGCCTCCCCGCTCGGCGGCCGGGTCGTGCCTGGTCTGGGAGGATCGACCGTCGTGACCGCCGCTGCCGCCCCCGCTCCGTCCCCCGCCGACTCGGACCTGGTCCGGGCCGCGCGCGGCCTGCCGGTCGACCGGACGCCGGTGTGGTTCATGCGCCAGGCCGGCCGGTCGCTGCCGGAGTACCGGGCGCTGCGCGCCGGGACGGCGATGCTGCAGGCCTGCCAGGACCCCGACCTGGTCACCGAGATCACCCTCCAGCCGGTCCGGCGGCACGGCGTGGACGCGGCGATCCTGTTCTCCGACATCGTGCTGCCGCTGGTGGTCGCCGGCGTCGACATCGAGATCAAGCCCGGCGTCGGACCGGTCGTGGCCGACCCCGTCCGCACGGTCGCCGACGTCGAC
The DNA here is from genome assembly GCF_041018925.1 of Geodermatophilus maliterrae. Lineage (NCBI taxonomy): Bacteria > Bacillati > Actinomycetota > Actinomycetes > Geodermatophilales > Geodermatophilaceae > Geodermatophilus > Geodermatophilus maliterrae. The sequence continues at coordinate 23,659 of NZ_JBFNXQ010000035.1, read as the reverse complement.
GCGCTGCCCGGCCTCGAGCCCGATCGGCTGGACTTCCTGGCCACGGCGGTGCGCCGGCTGGTCGCCGAGCTCGGGCCCACGCCGCTGATCGGCTTCGCCGGGGCGCCGTTCACACTGGCCACCTACCTGATCGAGGGTGGCCCGTCCAAGGAGCACGCCCGGACCAAGGCCTTCATGTACGCCGAGCCGGAGGCCTGGACCCGGCTGCTGGACCGGCTGGCGGTCTCGGCGGCCACCTTCCTGCGCACGCAGGTCGACGCCGGCGCCTCGGCGGTGCAGCTGTTCGACTCCTGGGCCGGGGTGCTCTCGGCCGCCGACTACGCCACCCGGGTGCTGCCGCACTCGCGCGCGGTGTTCGACGGGCTGGGCGACCGCGACGTGCCGCGCGTCCACTTCGGTGTCGGCACCGGGGAGCTGCTCGCGCTGATCGGCGACGCGGGGGCCGACGTCGTCGGGGTCGACTGGCGGGTGCCGCTGGACGAGGCCGCCCGCCGGGTCGGTCCCGCGCGGTCGCTGCAGGGCAACCTCGACCCTGCCGTCCTGCTGGCCGACCGGGCCACCGTCGACCGCGAGGTCCGGCGGGTCGTCGCGGAGGGCCGCGCCGCGCGCGGGCACGTGTTCAACCTCGGCCACGGGGTGCTGCCCGAGACCGACCCGGGGGCGCTCACGCACGTCGTCGACCTGGTGCACGAGCTCTCCGCGCGATGAGCCGTCTGGTCGTCGTCGGCGCCGGGATCGCCGGGCTCACCGCCGCCTTCGAGTGGCGCCGGCGCCGTCCCGGCGACGAGGTCGTCGTCCTGGAGGCCGGCGGCCGGGTCGGCGGCAAGATCGACCGGCTCGAGCTCGCCGGGCAGTGGTACGACACCGGGCCGGAGGCGGTGCTCGCCCGGGTGCCGGAGGCGGTGCAGCTGGTGGCGGCGCTCGGGCTCGGCGACCGGCTGGTCGCGCCCGCGACGACGCAGGCCTCGATCGTGCTGCCCGACGGCCGGCACCCGTTGCCGCCGGGCACCGTGCAGGGCGTGCCGACGTCGGCCGACGGGCTCGCCGGTGTGCTCACCCCGGACGGCGTCGCGCGGGTGCGCGCCGAGGTCGACCTGCCGCCGCTGCGCCTGGAGGGCGACGTCTCGGTCGGCCGGCTGCTGCGCACCCGGCTGGGCGACGAGGTGGTCGACCGGCTCGTCGAGCCGCTGCTCGGCGGGGTCTACGCCGGCCGCCCCGACGACCTCTCGCTGGCCGCGACCATGCCGGCGCTGGCCGCGCAGCTGGCGCGGACCGACTCGGTGCTGGCCGCCGCGCTCGCCGCGCGCGACGCCGGTGCGCGCAGCCGCGGCGACGCCGACGGGCCGGTGTTCGTCACCGTCGACGGCGGTCTGGGGTCGCTGCCGCAGGCGCTGGTCGAGGCGTCGGGCGCCGTCGTCCGGCTGCGCACCCCGGCGCACGCGATCCGCCGCGCCGGTGGCCGTCTCGAGGTCGCCGTCGGCCCGGTCGCCGCACCGGAGGTCGTCGAGGCCGACGCCGTCGTCGTCGCCGCCCCGGCCGGGAAGTCGGCCCGGCTGCTGGCCGGCGTCGCCCCCGACGCGGTCGAGCCGCTGCGCGGGATCCCGTACGCGTCGATGGCGGTCGTGGCCACGGCCTTCCCGGCGCAGGCCGTGGCCGCCGGCTCCGGCCTGCTCGTGCCGCCGGTGACCGGGCGGCTGGTCAAGGGCGTCACCGTGTCGTCGTCGAAGTGGCCGCACCTGTCCCGCGGGGGCCTGCTGCGGGTGCGCGCGTCGGTGGGCCGCTACGGCGGCGAGGTGCAGCTGCAGCGGGACGACGACGACCTCACCACCGCGGTGGTGGCCGACGTCGCCGACCTGCTCGACCTGGAGCGCCGGGAGCCGCTGGAGGCCCACCTGGTGCGCTGGGGCGGCGGGCTGCCGCAGTACCTGGTCGGCCACCCGCAGCGGGTGGTGGCCGTCCGCGACGCGGTCGCCGCGGTGCCGGGGCTGGCGGTGGCCGGGGCGGCCTACGACGGCGTCGGCGTGCCCGCCTGCATCCGCAGCGCCCACCGCGCCGTCGACGCGCTGGCCTGAGCGGCCCGGTCCGCCGCGGCCTGACAGGCTGGTGCCCGTGACTGCCTCCCCGGTCCTGCGGGCCGCGCTGCTCGGGACCGCCGCCGGGGGGCGCAGCACGCTCGGCCTCGCCGGTCCCGTGCTCACCTCGCCGCTGCGGTGGCCGGTCCGGCTGGCCGCGGTCGCCGCCGTCGCCGGTGAGCTGGTCGCCGACAAGCTGCCGGGCACACCGTCGCGGACGATCCCGCCGAGCGTCGCCGTCCGGCTGGCTGCCGGCGCGGCCGGCGGGGCGCTCCTGGCCCGGCGCGGTGCCGGGGGTCCGGTGCTGCCGGTGCTCGCCGCGGTGGCCGGCGCGGCGGCGGGGACGCTGGCCGGGGCGCGCTGGCGGGGGTGGGCGGCGCCGCGCACCGGCCCCCTGCCCGCGGCGCTGGCCGAGGACGCGCTCGTCCTCGGCCTGACCGCCCTGGCCTGCGGCCCGCGCCACAGTGCAGCCCCCGGCCGGACCCGCCGCGGGCGCAGGACAATGGGGGCATGAGCGAGCAGACGGAGCAGTCGACCGAGCAGCGCAGCGTCGGAAAGCGGGCCAACGAGCTCAACGCGCTGATCCGCTACACGATGTGGTCGGTGTTCAAGCTCGCCGCACCGCTGGGCGACGACCAGCGCACCGCCGCCGCCGACGAGGTGGCCGGGCTGTTCGAGGAGCTGGCCGGCAAGGACGTCGTGGTCCGGGGGACCTACGACGTCTCGGGGCTGCGCGCCGATGCCGACCTCATGGTCTGGTGGCACGCCGAGACGCCCGACGCCCTGCAGGAGGCCTACACGCGGTTGCGCCGCACCGCGCTGGGGCGGCACCTGGAGCCGGTGTGGTCGCAGATGGCCCTGCACCGGCCGGCGGAGTTCAACCGCAGCCACATCCCGGCGTTCCTCGCCGACGAGGAGCCGCGCCGCTACCTGTGCGTGTACCCGTTCGTGCGGTCCTACGAGTGGTACCTGCTGCCCGACGAGGAGCGGCGGGACATGCTCAAGGAGCACGGCATGCAGGCGCGGCCCTACCCCGACGTCCGCGCCAACACCGTCGCCTCGTTCGGCCTGGGCGACTACGAGTGGATGCTCGCCTTCGAGGCCGACGAGCTGCACCGCATCGTCGACCTCATGCGCGACCTGCGCGCCAGCCGCGCCCGCCGGCACGTGCGCGAGGAGGTGCCCTTCTACACCGGCACCCGCAAGCCCGTCGCCGAGCTCGTGCGCGACCTGCCCTGACGGCCCTCCGGGCGACGATCAGGGAACCTGATCACGGCGCGTCCTCCCGCACCGTCCACGGCGCGGGGGGACGCGCTGCCGTCGGGGAGGACGGCGGCGTGGGCCTCAGCTCTCGGCGGGCTCCAGGCGGATGGAGACGCTGTTGATGCAGTAGCGGTCGCCGGTCGGCGTCTGCGGGGCGTCGTCGAAGACGTGGCCGAGGTGGCTGTGGCAGGTGCCGCAGAGCACCTCGGTGCGGAGCATCCCGAGGGTCCGGTCCTCCCGGAGCACCACGTTGTCCGCCGACGACGGCTCGTAGAACGACGGCCAGCCGCAGTGCGAGTCGAACTTGGTCTCCGACCGGAACAGCTCGGCCCCGCAGGCCCGGCAGGTGTAGACGCCGACGGTCTTCGTGTCGACGTACTCGCCGGTCCACGGGCGCTCGGTGCCGGCCTGCCGCAGGACGGCGTACTCCTGCGGCGAGAGCTGCGCCCGCCACTCCTCGTCGGACCTGGTCACCTTCGGCTGCTGTGCGGACGTCGTCATGGGATCCACGGTACGGCGGGCGCGCCATCGTCAGGGGCCCGCGGACGACGTCCGGCGCGGGCGGGAGACTGGGCCGGTGACCTCGCTCGACGCACCTCTGCCCGACACCTGGTTCCGCCGCGACCTGCCGGTGCTGCGCGCCGTCGTCCGGCTGGTCGACGAGCCGAAGCACGGGGGAGCGCCCTACCTCGGGCAGGTCGCGCCGGCCAGCGGGCTGCCCAAGCCCGACGTGCTGGCCGCCGCGCGGGCGCTGACCGACGCCGGCTACGTCGAGGTGCTCACCACCTACTCCGGCGAGATCGTCCGGTTCACCGGCGTGTCGCCCGAGGCCCGCCGGCTGGCCGGGCTCTGGCCGACTCCGCAGGGGGAGTGGGACCGGCTGCTCGAGCAGTTGGCCGCCCGGGCGGCGAACGCCCCGAGCGAGGTCGAGCGGGCCCGGTGGCGCGCGTTCTCCGACGCCGCGGTCGCCGTCGGCCCGGACGACGGCGCGCTGCTGATGTCGGCCCTCATCGGCGGTTACGTCCCGCGGGCACGCTGAGCCCCGCGCCGGGCACGTCGCCCGGTGGACCGGCCCCGGACGCGACAGCGCCCCCGCCCGGCGAACCGGACGGGGGCGCTGCTACGGCTCAGACGATCAGAGCGGGGTGACGTTCGCCGCCTGCGGACCCTTCTGGCCCTGCTCGACGTCGAACGAGATGCGCTGCCCCTCGTCGAGCGAGCGGTAGCCGCTGGTCTGGATGGCCGAGTAGTGGACGAACACGTCCGGTCCGCCACCGTCAGGGGTGGCGAAGCCGAACCCCTTCTCCGCGTTGAACCACTTCACTGTTCCTTCGGGCATTGCTCGCTCCTAGCTGCGGTGGTGCATCGGGGTCCTGCCAGTGCGCAGGGCCTTCCCGACGCGACGACCCTAGCGGCCCGGACGGCTCCGTGGGGGATCGGGGCGCCGTATCGGCCGCCTGGGCGCGTCCGGCGACCTCCGTCGTGCGCGGTCGGCGGGGCCGAGGGTCGGTCGATCGCCTCGCGCGGCGCGCTCGTTCGCACCCGACCCCATCGCCGTCGCGGTCGAGGTGGCGGCCGTAGCCGGGCTGCCCGGCGCGGACGGGCGCGGCCCCCGCGGGACGGGTGGAGCGGGTGGGACGGGACGGGGCCGGATACCCACCGTCCCGGCCGGCCGCGGGCTTCCGCGCGGCTCGCCCCGCACCCGCACCGGCTCGCCGGTCCGCTGCGCGGCACGACAGGCGCTCGCCGAGGGGTTCGAGATGTCCTGGTGCGGAGCGGTTCCGCTCACCTACGCTGCCGAGCACCGCTGCTGGCCCCAGGAGGAGACATGTCAGAGAAGCAGGACCACGTCCCGGGAGCTGTCGTCCGGATCAGCGAGATCGTGGGCAGTTCGCCGAACTCCTTCAGTGACGCCGTGCGCAACGCCGTCCAGGCAGCGGCGCAGACCGTCCGCGGCATCCGTGGCGTCGAGGTGATCGGCAGCAACGCCGACGTCGACGAGAACGGCAACCTCTCCCTCTACAAGGTGCACTGCAAGATCGCCTTCGTCGTGGAGCGCTAGACCCCGCCGTCCGCAGCCGATCGGGCAGGACGGTCGGCTGCGGACCGGCGGTGCCGTCGCGGGAGTGACGGTCGGCCTGCCGCACCGGGTGCGACTCCCTCGTGCACCTCCGGGTCCGCCCCCCGCCGGCGCGGCCGATCGTGCGCCCGCGCGCGCCTGCCATCGCGGCCCCGCCTCGGCGCGGGGCCGGCAGCCCCGTCCGGCGGCCGCGGAGCAGCCGAGAAAGGACCGCGGAGACCGCATCCGAGTGCCGCGAAGGCGCGCAGAATGAGCTCCACCTGCTTTCTCCGGAGCTGACCATGGCACTGCGACTCCACCTCCCGCACCGCCCGACGACGCGCTCGGCTCCTCCGCGGGAACGGCGTGGCCTCGGTGCCCGCGTGTTCGCCGTGCAGCGCATCGGCGCCGTCCTCGTGGCACTGTTCCTGCTCGTCTTCGGCCTGCTCGGCTTCGCCGGCGGCCTCGACTTCTTCTCCACCGACGGCGAGCGCATCCTCGGCATGTCCTCCAACGGCCTGCTCTCCCTCATCTCGGTGGTCGTCGCGCTGGTGCTCCTCGCGGCCGCCGCACGCGGTCCCCGCATCGCCTCGACCGTGATGATCGTCGTCGGCTCGCTGTTCCTGCTCTCCGCGCTGGTCAACCTGGCCGTCCTGCGGACCAGCTTCAACCTCCTGGCCTTCGAGTTCAGGAACGTCGTGTTCTCCGTCGTCGTCGGGTTGCTGCTGCTGATGCTGGGCGCCTACGGCCGGATCGGCGGGCACCTGCCGTCGGACAGCCCGTACGCCCACCCGCACGCGGTGGGGGGAGAGAGCGACGAGGACGACGGGTACCCGTCGACGCCGGCGGAGTTCGCCGTCGAGCGGGCGATGCGCGACGCCGAGGTCGCCGTCGTCCAGCACGTGGCCTCCTTCGACCAGCGCCGCCGGGTGGCTGCGATGGCCCAGGTGACCAGCCGGGCCGACCGCCGCCGGGTGTGGATGTCCTTCGACGAGGACGCCTGGCGTTCGCGCGGCTGAGACCGGGCCGCGGCGGACCGGGGCGACCGTCGTCGGTCAGCTCCTCGGGAAGTGGAGCTCGAGGGCGCCGCAGGCGGCAGGACGACGACGGCGTCGTGGCCACACCATGTCGGCCGGGCGGTTACCCGCGGCGGGAGCGGTCATCTGTTCTGGCGGCACGAGTCCGACGAAGGAGTGTCACGATGACCGAGACCGGCCGTCCCTACGGCGGGACCAACGAACGTGGCGAGGACGACGGGCTCCCCGGCGAGCGCGCGCAGGAGGACGTGGTCGGGGCGGCGCCCGAGCAGTCACCGCGGGCCGCGCAGGGCGGCATGTCCGACGACGTCACCCAGGTACCGGCCGGCGGCGACGACCCCGACGGCAAGGCACCCGGCATGCCGGACGCCACCGGTCCGCAGGGCTGACCGAGAGCCCCGCCGCGCCAGTGCAGCGGTGACGGGTTGACAGCCGGACGTGCCCCCCAGCGCGGTCCCTGCGCGGAGGATCGAGCCGGTGGGGTCGGTCCCTCTCGACATCGAGGTGCCGACTCGCTTTACTCCCGGAGCGGTCGCGGCTGTGCCGGGCCGCCGGTACCACCCCAGGGCAGGCCCGGGAGGGATGCGTCATGGAGTCGCAGCGGTCCGGAGAGCGCCGCCTGCTCACGACCCTCGGAGTCCTCGCCCTCGCGGCCACAGCCGTGGTCGTGACCGCGCCGACCGCGACCGGGGCCCCCGTCGACGAGGCCGCGTCCCAGACGACGAGCACGGCCGACGGGGAGTACGTCGTCTCCTTCACCGGCACACCCGAGGCGGCGACCGCCGCGATCCAGGCCGCCGGCGGGACCGTCGAGGGGGTGACCGCGCAGGTCGGCATGGCCCTGGTCTCCTCCCCCGACGCTGCGTTCCTCGAGAAGGTGCGGGCGCGAGGTGAGATCAGCGGGGCGGCACGGAACCACGCGGTCGGCACCGCCCGTCCCGGCATGCCGCACCGCTTCGCCGAGGAACGGCCGGCGGTGGCGGAACCAGCCGCCGGCGGGTCCGGTCACGCGAACCGCCCGGAGCGCGCCGACGCCGAGCCACTGGCCGAGCTCCAGTGGAACACGGAGATGATCGGTGCGACTCCCGAGGGCGCCCACCGCACGGCGACGGGCAAGGGCGTCGACGTCGGGATCATCGACACCGGGATCGACGCGAGTCACCCGGACCTCGCCCCGAACGTCGACGCTGACCGGTCGCGGAACTTCACGACCGACATCCCTGCGGTCGACGGCCCGTGCGAGGTGGCGAGCTGCGTCGATCCGGCGGACGTGGACGACAACGGGCACGGCACGCACGTGGCCGGCATCGTGGCCGCGGCCGGCAACGACTTCGGGATCGCTGGCGTGGCACCGGAGGCGACCCTCGTCAACCTGCGTGCCGGCCAGGACTCGGGCTTCTTCTTCCTGTACGAGACGGTCGCGGCGCTCGTCTACGCGGGCGACACCGGGCTCGACGTCGTCAACATGAGCTTCTACACCGACCCGTGGCTGTACAACTGCTCCTCGCGGGAGGAGTACCTCGAGGGCACCGTGACCGACGAGGAGCTCGCCCAGCAGCAGCTCGTCCGCCGACTGGTGCTGGACGCGGTCGCCTACGCCCACTCGCGGGGGGTCACGCTCGTCGGGTCGGCGGGCAACGAGCACCAGGACCTGGCGGCCCCGACGCGCGTCGACGAGACGAGCCCGGACTACCCGCTGGACACGGCCCGGCCGCGGACGGTCGTGAACACCTGTCTCAGCCTGCCCAGCGAGGCACCGCAGGTGATCTCGGTGTCGGCGGTGGGCCCGTCGACCACCAAGGCGGACTACTCCAACTACGGGCTCGGGGACGTCGAGATCGCGGCCCCCGGTGGCTGGCTCCGCGACTTCGTCGGGACGCCGGCGTTCCAGGCGCCGAGCAACCTGGTCCTGTCGTCGTACCCCCTGGACGTGGCCATCGCCGAGGGTCTGGCCGACGAGAACGGGGACCCGGTCGACGAGTTCTCCGTGGAGTACTGCGACGAGGCGGGCGTCTGCGGCTTCTACACCTACCTCCAGGGCACCTCGGTCGCGTCGCCGCACGTCGCCGGTGTGGCGGCGCTGATCGTCGAGGAGCTGGGCCGCTCCACCGGTCACACGGGACGCGCCCTCGAACCGGAGCGGGTCGCCGGCGTGCTGGCCCGGTCGGCGGAGGACCACGCCTGTCCTGCGGGCGGTGTCGAGGTCTACACCGACGAGGAGCGGCCACCGGAGTGGAACGCCGTGTGCGAGGGCACGACCGACGTCAACGGTCTCTACGGCGAGGGCATCGTCGACGCGGAGGCGGCCGTGCTGGGTCGGTGACCGCACGCGGGGAGATCCCGCTGCGCCGGCCGGGTGCCGCCGCAGCGCGCGGTCGAGGGGGACTCCTCCTTCCCCGGTGAACGGATCCGACGTGCTCCAGCCCAGCTCGCGGATCGACTCGTCGCCGGCCGGGCCGCCGGCTGACCTGCCCCGGTGTGGCGGAGGACCCGCTGCACTCCCTGGCGCAGCGGGACCTCGAGCGCGGGGTGCGCCTCGGCCCGCCCGACGGCATGACGGTGGCCGAGGCCATGGGATCCCGCCGCTGAGCGCGCACGAGCTGGGCATCGACGACCTCGACGGCGAGCTGGGCCTGCACGCACCGGTGTGGTCCTGCGTGCTCGGGGAGGCCGAGGTCCTGGAGGGCGGCCGCGCCCCGCCTCGCCCAGCCCAGGACGGGCGCTCGCGGCGAGGGAGCGGACCCGACCGGGCCCACCCCACCGGACAGCACGGGCGACTCAGCCCTTGACGGCTCCGGACAGGAACCCCTGGGTGACCTGGCGCTGCAGGACGATGTACAGCACGACCACCGGGAGGATCGTGATCAGGGTGCCGGCCGCGAGCGGGCCGATGTCGACCGACCGTCCGCCGATGAACAGGTACAGGCCCAGGGTCAGCGGGCGGTAGCCCCCGCCGGGCATGTAGAGCAGCGGCACCAGGAAGTTGTTCCACTGCTGCAGGAAGGTGAACACCGCCAGCGCGCCCATCCCGGAGGTCACCAGCGGCACCATGATGCGCAGGAACAGCTGCCACTCGCTGGCGCCGTCCATCCGGCCCGCCTGTTCCAGCTCGGCCGGCAGGTCGGAGAAGAAGGCGCGCATGAACCAGACGCCGAACGACAGCTGCGTGGTGGCCAGCACCAGGTTGACCCCGAGCAGGCTGTCCAGCAGGCCCATCGACCGCAACTGGAAGTACAGCGGGACCATGTAGGCGAAGAACGGCACCAACAGCCCGAAGACCACCACGTAGAACGCCGCGGTGCGGCCGGGGAACGGCAGCCGTGCGAACGCGTAGCCCGCCATCGTCGACAGGACGACGACGATCACCGTGCTGGGGACGCTGAGCAGGACGCTGTTGAGCAGGTAGGCGTCGAAGTTGCCGACCGTCCACGCGGTCTCGAGGTTCTGCAGCGAGAAGGAGCTGAACAGGCCGAACGGGTTCGCCCGCACGTCCTGGGTGCTCTTCAGCGTCGTGGACACGACGAGGATCACCGGGAACAGCGTGAGCAGGGCGAGCAGCCCGAGCGCCAGGAAGCGCCCGGCGCCGGGCCGGCCCGGCCGGTGTGCCCGCCTCGGCCGGTTCACGCCCCTCGCTCCTCGAGCGAGGCCCGCCGCTGCAGCCGGTCGAGCCAGACCGCCACCGGCACGGCGAGAGCCGTCACCACCAGGGCGAGGGTCGTGCCGTAGCTGATCCGGCTGAGCTGGAAGGCGTTGCTGTAGGCGTAGGTGCCGAGGACCTCGGTGGCGTTCGCCGGACCGCCTCCGGTCATCACGAAGATGATGTCGAAGACGGCGAAACCGCCGATCAGCGTGAGCGCGGTGACCATGAGGAACACCGGCAGGATCTGCGGCAGGACCACGTACCGCAGCCGCTGCAGGTAGCCCGCGCCGTCGAGCATCGCCGCTTCGACCTGCTGCATGTCGACGTTGCGCAGCGCGGACAGGATGATCACGAAGACGAAGCCGGTGGCGGTCCAGATCGCGGTGCCGAGCACCGCGTAGAGCGCCGTGCTCGGGTCGCCGAGCCAGCCCCGGGTCAGCCCGCCGAGTCCGACCGCCTCGAGCCCCCGGTTCAGCCAGCCGCGGGTCGGCGCGTAGATCCAGCCCCAGACCACGCCGACCGCCACCTGGGGCAGCACGTAGGGCAGGAAGAAGACGACACGGTAGAAGGTCGAGCCGCGCCGCACTCCCCACAGCAGCAGTGCGAGGCCGAGGCCCAGGACGAGCGGCCCGATGGTGCCCACGACGATCCAGATGACGTTGTTCCTCGCGGCCGCCCACACCTGCCGGTCCTGCGCCAGCTCGGCGAGGTTGGCCAGCCCCACCCAGGGTGGCGAGGTGTCCAGGCCGTCGAAGTCGACGAAGACGTAGTAGACGGAGTTCAGCACCGGGAAGACGAGGAAGACCACCATCAGCGCGACCGCCGGCGCCACCAGCAGGACGCCGAGGCGCGCCTGCTGCCGGCGGGTGATCGCGGAGACGCCGGACCGCGCCGGACGGCGCCCCCGCCGGCGCGGCTTCCCCGGCGAGGGCAGCGGCGTCGTGGTCGGAGCAGGCGCCGCGGTCACGCCGGCACCCGGCCGCGGACGGCGCCCAGGACGCCGCGGCTCACTGCTCGGACGCCGCCTGCAGCGAGGCCGCCACCTCGGCCGGTGTCGACTGGCCGGTGAGCACCGCCTGGACGCCGTCGAACATCGCCTCGTTGAAGGACTCGGGCATGAGGACGTCGATGTTGTAGCCCAGCTGACCGCCGCCCTCGGACAGCGCCGAGACCTCCTCGAGCACCTGGGCCAGCAGCGGGTCGACCTCGAGCCCCGCGGTGTCCACGGGCCGGGGCGGGATGGCCTGCAGGTTCTCCACCGTCCACTGGCCGTGCTCCTCGGAGGCGAGGAAGTCCAGCAGCGCGATCGCGCCCTCGGGGTTGTCGGTGTTGGCGGCGACGAACGGACCCGAGCCCAGACCGCTGGCGAAGACGCCCTCGCCGTCCGGGGCCGGGAAGGGCACGTAGCCGGACTCGAAGTCCGCACCGATGGCCAGGTCGTTCACGAACCAGCTGCCGGTGGGGATCATCGCCGCCTCGCCGGAGATGTACTGGGCGGTCATCGTGTCGTAGTCGACCGACACCGGCGATTCCCCCAGCCAGCCGTTGGCGTTGGCCTCCTGCCAGAAGGTCAGCGCGTCGACGACCTCGGGCGAGTCCCAGGACCGCTGGCCGGAGAGCAGCGCCTCCATGCCGTCGGGGCCCAGAGCGCTGGACAGCGCCATGCTCAGCAGGTGGCTGCCCGGCCAGCCCTCCTGGTCACCGAGGGCCATGGGGATCAGGCCCGCCTCGCTGATGGCCTGGCACGCGGCACGGAGGTCGTCGAGCGTGCGCGGCGGTTCGATGCCCAGGTCGGCGAGGACCTGGGCGTTGTAGTAGAGCCCGACGGTCTCCATCTCGCCCGGGATGCCGTACACCCGGCCGCCGTAGGTGACCCGCTCCTTGGCGAAGTCGTAGACCTCCCAGCCGTTCTCCTCGTAGGCGTCGGTGAGGTCGTAGAGCAGCCCGGCCTCTGCCAGGGCCCCGCCGCTGCCCGGGCCGGAGCCCCAGTTGATGACGTCCGGACCGTCGTCGGAGCGCAGCTGGGTCTGCAGCACCGTGCGCATGGTGTCGATGTCGAGCTGCTGCACCTCGACGTCGATGCCCGAGGACTCCTCGAAGTCGGCGAGGTGGTCCTCGAGCCGGGTGAGCTCGTCGGCGTCCTCGAGCTGCTCGATCAGGTACCGCAACGTGCCGGCACCACCGCCCTCTCCTCCGCCGTCGCCGGATGACGCGGTCTGCCCCGTGCACGCCGTCGCCAGCAGGCACACCGCCGAACCCAGCAGGACCTTCGAGGGGAAGCGCACGGTTGGGCCCTTTCGACGACGTCGTGTGACGCGCGTGTTGCGCGGAGCGCGCATCGTCCGTCCGGGCAGGACGCGACGTCAAGGAAACGACCACGTCCGTCATGCCCCCGTGACCCGGGGGAGGTGCCGGTCGCTCCGGCTCGACGGGCGGAGGACGGAGCGAAGGGCGTCGGGGACGACGCCGACGGCGGGAGCTCGACGACCTGGCGGAGTCCGTCCTCGACGACGTCCTCGATGACGTCGTATTGACGGTTCGTGCTCCACGGTCAGGCGTTGGCCAGCACCCGCTGATCTCAGGCAGGTCGGTGCAGCAGCTCCTTGAGCGCCCGGTCGATGAAGTCGTTGTCGGCGGGGTTGTTGCCGAGGCCGGCGAAGTGCCCGTAGATGCTCGGGATGACACGGACCTCCCCGTTCGGGATGAACTGGGATGCCCACTCCTCGTCCTCGGGCGGGAAGTACAGGTCGGTCTTCGCGGGCATGGCGAGCAGCGGGCAGCGTATGGACCGGAGCGCGGCCTCGGTGTCGCCGTCGAGACCCGGGGTCTGTCCGACGTCGCCGTGCTCCCAGGTCCAGAGCATGCCCAGCAGGTTGTTCGGGTCCCGCTCGTCGAGCCAGAAGCCCTCCCAGAACCCGACGAGGAAGTCCTCGAGGGAGGAGAAACCGATCCTGCGGTACTCGCGCTGCCAGTAGAAGGCCTGGGACAGGCCCCAGCCGGCGTAGATCCGGGCGAAGGCGCGCAGCCCGACGGTGGGCAGGGCGCCGGGGGAGTAGCGCCCACCGTTGAAGACGGGATCGGCGGTGAGGGCGGCGCGGAGGCTCTTCAGGAAGACCTGGTTGTGCTCGCTGGTGACGGACGCGCCGACGATGGGCGCCGCCCGCTTCACCATGTCCGGGTGGCTGACGGCCCACTGGTACGTCTGCGCCGCGCCCATGGAGGATCCCAGGACCAGCTCGACGGACTCGATGCCCCACTTCTGCGTGAGCAGCTGGTGTTGGACCTCGACCTGGTCGTAGAAGGTGACCGGCGGGAAGTTCGGGCCGTCGTAGGGCGGTGGGGTGTTGCTGGGTGAGGACGACAGGCCGTTGTTGAGCTGGTTCGGGACGACGATGAAGTACTCGTCCGGGTCGCAGGCCCTGCCCCTCCCGATCGTCCACTCGTTGGCGTCGTGCCAGGCGCTGTACCACGTCGGATGGACGATCACGTTGGACTTGTCGGCGTTCAGCGTGCCGTAGGTCTTGTAGGCGAGCGTCGCTCCCCGCAGGGTCGCGCCTCGTTGCAGGACGACGTCGCCGAGATCGAACAGCTCGTGGTCGGTGGGCATGGGCATGAGGACTCCCGCGGGCTCGGTGATGGGCGGGTCGGGTGCTGCGCGTCCTCCGGGACGTCGTCCCCGGGGAGCTCCTCTCGGTCCCCGACGGCGATGCGGCCCGGCGGTCGGGCGGACAGGCGGGAGATGCGAGGCACGGCCCTCCGTTCGCGGGGACGCCGGGTGTGCAGAGACGGACCGCCCCGGTGGGCACGGCCTCCCCTTCAGTGCCGGTGGCCGCCAGGACGGGGCAGCCGGCGCCCGGACGGGGGTCCGGTGACCACCGGCTCGCCGCTGCGCGCGCGGTCCACGCGTGCGCGGTCGCTTCGGCCCGCGTCCCGCAGCACCCCTCCGGGCGGTCCCACCGCGCCCACGCTGTAGCGGCGCCGGGTCGGCCGGGTGCAGGACGGGCACGGCGCCGTCGCCGCGGCGTCCTGCATGTCACAGCGGAGGTCGAAGGGCCCGCAGTCGGGACAGCGGAACTCGTAGAGCGGCACGCGGTGGTCCTCTCCGGCGCGTGCTCCGGGGCGGGCGTTCCCGCCCCGGAGCGCTGATCGGTCAGTCGGCGAGCAGTTCCCGGCCTCCGCCGGCTCCGGCCGGGAGGATGTTCCGGTCGAAGATCGACAGCGGGATGCTGATCGAGACCGCGCTGTTGGGGATGTCGACCACGCCGCCGATCCGGCCGTCGATCGGTGCCGCCCCCAGGAACAGGTAGGCCTGCTCGAAGGTCCAGTCCATCGCCGGCATCAGGTAGTTGATGGCATTGAGGCAGGCCTGCCGGTAGGCGACGGTCGCGTTCATGTAGTAGTTGCGGCCGTCCTCGACGCTGATCCCCTCGAAGGTCAGGAACTCCGAGTAGTTCGGGCCGACCCGGCCGGGCTTGAAGAACGGCATGGACTGCTTGTAGCGCTCCATCCCCCCCTTGATCAGGTCGAAGTGCAGGTCGATGAAGCCGGGCATCTCGATGGCCCCGCAGAAGGTGATCTCGCCGTCGCCCTGGGCGAAGTGCAGATCGCCGATGGAGAACAGACCGCCGGGGACGAAGACGGGCATGTACACGCGGCTGCCGACGCCCAGGTCCTTGATGTCGACGTTGCCGCCGTGCTCCCGCGGCGGGATCGTGCGGCAGGCCTCGGCGGCGGCCCGCTCGAGGTCCGCCCCGCTCAGCGTGCCCAGCAGCGCGTCGTGGGGCAGTGGGGGGAGAGCGAGGGCGGGTACCTGCGGGGTCCCCGGTGTGTCGCCGCCGAGCGCGGGGATGTCGCCGGTGACCCGGTCGGGGTTCTGGTCGATCAGCGCCTGTTCCCGGCGGTTCCACTCGGCGAGCAGGTCGTGGGACGGCGCGCAGCCGAACAGCCCCGGGTGGGAGTTCCCGATGAACCGCACGCCGGGGACGTGCCTGCTGGTCGTCCAGATCCCGTCGAGGTCCCAGATCGCCTTGGACGCCTGCGGTGAGTAGTCGGTGAGGAAGCCGCCGCCGTTCTCCTTGGCGAAGATCCCGGTGTAGCCCCACGGCTGCACGTCGAAGGGGCCGATGTCGACGATGTCGACGACCAGCATGTCGCCGGGCTCGGCGCCCTCGATGGCGAACGGGCCGCTCAGCATGTGGCACGGGTCGATGTTCATGTCCCGGATGTCGTCGGCGTCGTCGCTGTTGCGGACCTGGTCGTCGGTCCAGTCCTTGCACTCGATCCGGTACGTCGCACCGGGGGCGACCGTGTTGGCCGGCGGGATGTCGGGGTGCCAGCGGTTGTGGCCGGGAACCGTCTGGTCGCGCATCGACACGCTCAGGTCGCGGTTGATCTCGAAGATGACGTCGGGCACGGGAACTCCTCCGGGAAGCACGGCGGGACGGACGGATCAGTGCAGCGCAGGACGGGGGGCGTGGCCTCCTCCCGGTCGTGAGCCGGACGCACGGACGCCGGTCGCTCCCCGGCGTCCGTGCGTCGTCGCGCTCAGGAGCTCGACCTGGGCACGCCCATGCCTGGGTCGATGCGGGTCGGGCCGGATGACGACGGGGTGACCGGGAAGTCGAAGATCGCGGTCGGGATGTACACCGTGGAGCAGGAGTTGGGGATGTCGACCACGCCGGACAACCGGCCCTCGATCGGCGCGGCCCCGAGGATCATGTACGCCTGCTCCGGGGTGTAGCCGAACGTCGTCAGGTAGTCGATCGCGTGCAGGCAGGCCCGCTGGTAGGACAGGTGGGAGTCCAGGTAGTGCTGCTCGTCGTCCAGGGTCACCGAGGTCCCGGAGAAGGCCAGCCACCGCTCGTACCGGGGGTCCACGTTGCCGGGCATGAAGATCGCGTTCTCCTTCACCCCGTAGGTCTCCATGCCACCCTTGATCAGGTCGACGTGCAGGTCGATGAACCCGCCCATCTCGATGGCCCCGCAGAAGGTGATCTCCCCGTCGCCCTGGGAGAAGTGCAGGTCGCCCATCGACAGCTTGGCGCCGGGCACGAACACCGGGTAGAAGACCCGGCTGCCCTTGGTCAGGTTCTTGATGTCCTGGTTCCCGCCGTTCTCCCGCGGGGGAGCCGTCCGGGCCGCCTCCCCGGCGACGCGGTCGAACTCCGCGCCCTCGAGGCCTCCGAGGACGGCGTCCTGGGGCAGCGGGGGCAGCGCCAGCGGCGGCACGCGGTCGGGGTCGGTGGCGATCAGCGCGCCCTCCCGCCGGTTCCACCGGGCCAGCAGTGCCGCCGATGGCGCGGTGCCCATCAGCCCGGGGTGCACGATCCCCGTGAAGGAGACCCCGGGCACGTGCCGGGACGTCGCGGTCTGCCCGGCGAAGTCCCAGATCACCTTGTAGGCGTCGGGGAACTGCTCGGTCAGGAAGCCCCCGCCGTTCTGGGTGGCGAAGATGCCCGTGTAGCCCCAACCCTGGCCGGCCAGCGGACCGCTGTCCTCCTGCGGGATCGGTCCGACGTCGAGGATGTCGACGATCAGCAGGTCACCGGGCTCGGCACCTTCCACCGCGATGGGGCCGCTGAGCACGTGCACCGTGGACAGCGGCGCATCGCGGACGTCGTCGGCCGAGTCGTCGTTGTGGATCGCCCCGTCGAACCACTCCCGGCAGTGCACCCGGAAGGTGTCGTCGGGACGGACGCTCACCTGGGCCGGGATGTCGGGATGCCATCGGTTGTGACCGAGGCGTTCCTGGTCGGTGAACCTCTTGCTGGAGTCGAGGGGGAAGACGACGTCGGGCACGGCTGGCCTCCTGGTCCTGGTGCGGGGCGGTGGGGCGGCAGGTCGCTCGGCGCGTCACCTCCGCCGGTGGGACTGCTCGTCGGTGGACTCCCGCGTGGGCTGCGGCTCCGTGACGTTGTCCCGGAACTGGGTCGTCGGGGCGCCGGCGCCCTCTCCGGCCGGCCCGCCCTCGCGCAGTTCGGGCGCTGGTTCCCGTCGTGCCGGCGCGCCGGGTCCGCGCAGCCGCGGGTAGACGCCCAAGGACAGCAGGAGGAGGACGGCGAGCACGATCGCCGCCGTCCTCCGGTTGTCCTGCCACACCCCGGTCAGCAGCATGAAGGCCGGAACGGCGCAGGTGAGCACGCCCGCGACGATCGCGACGGCCCCGGTGAAGCGGGTCAGTTCCTCGCGCTTCAGCCCGAGCACCAGGAAGAACAGCGCCCACAGCACCGCCCAGTACAGCCAGATCACGCCGAAGGCCGGATCGTCGAGCCGGCCGAAGTTCAGTCCGGCGTAGACGAGCGCGCACCCCGCCACGAACGCGGAGAACCAGCCCAGTCCGGTGCCGTCCAGGCCACCGAGCAGGTTGAGGCCCACGTACAGGTAGGTGAACCCGAACAGGTAGATCCCCGAGGCACCGAGGATCGTGTCCGCGTCCCCGCCGGACGTGAAGATCAGGTAGGTGGGGGTCACCACCTGCAGCGCGCCGACGAAGAGGTTCAGCGGTGCCGCCGCCCGGGCGTCGACCCGGCCGAGCAGCATCAACCCGTTCACGATCAGGACCGCTCCGACGTACAGCAGACCAACGCTGGCCATGTCGATCGTCTCCCGATGTGCAGCTGATCAGGTCGTCGTGTCGAGGGGCGTGCGCCCACGTCCGGTCATGGACGCGGCAGCCGGCTCAGGGCCGGATCGCGTGCGACGTCGGCGCGCCGCCGGGTGTCCGGCACCGGCGGCGGGGCGGAGACGACGTCGGGTTGCTCGCTACTGCGCTCGGCGCGCTCGATCAGCGCACGTCGCGTCGGTGATCCCAGCGACAGCCGGGGCGCGGTGAAGACCCGCGCTGACACCGTCCCGCAGGCAGGGCACACGACGACCGCGGACGCTGCACCCATCGCGCAGCTGGTCTCGATCCGGCCGTGCTCGGGGCAGCGGTAGACGTAGACGACGATGTCGCACCTCCGGCTGCCTCGAGGCGGGTGACCCCCTCGGTGCAGGCGGACCCTTCGCCGGTGCACCGGGGTAGGTCAAGAGCGCTCGCGCCGCGCCGACCCCGTGCCCGTGCCCGACCCGTGCCGTTCGCGGCGCGTCGTGACCGTCGGCCGACAGGGATCCCGGATGTCGTGCGCATGACGACCACGGTTCCGTCCTGTTTCGCGTCTTCCACGGTGAGTCGGGGAACCAGCGCGTCACCAGTGCGGTTGACGCGGGATCCTGACCTCGCGACGGTGAGCCGTGTCCGCCCGTGCGCGAGACGGGAGGCCAGGAGTGGCGCGGCTGGTGCTGTCCGGCGTGGTGGCCAACCTCGCGGGCGGCACGTTGTTCGGCTGGAGCCTCGTGGCCCGACAAGCGAGCCGGGACGTCGGCGCGCCGGCTCTCACGGCCGCTGCCGTCTTCGCCGTCGCGATCGCCGTCTTCACTCTGGCGCTGCTGGGCACGCGGCGCGGGTTGCACGTCCTGGGGCCCCGACGGCTGCTGGGGGGAGCCGCCGTCGCCGCGGGCGCCGGACTCGGGGTGGCCGCGACGGGACAGGTTCCGCTGGCCCTGTGGGTCGGCATCGGGCTCGCGTTCGGCGCAGCCAGCGGAGTCGGCTACGGCGTCTCGGTCGCGCTCGTCGCCCGGGTCTCCGCCCCGCGCCGGGGGGCTGCGACCGGCCTCGTCGTCGCCGCCTATGCCGCCGGCCCGGTGATCCTGGGACTCCTGGCCCCGCACGCTGTGCCGGTCTTCGGGTGGCGGGCCTGCGCGGCCGGCCTGGCGGTGGCCGTGATGGGCCTGCTCGCCGGCGCGGCGGCCCTGGCCCCGGCGGAGGGGACGGCACGGTGGGGGCCCCCGGGTGCGGAGGAGCCGGCGGACCGCCGCACGGTGGTCCCGCTGTGGGTGGTCTTCGCCGGTGGGGCGGCGCCGGGTCTGTTCGTCTTCGCCTCCGCCGCTCCGCTCGCTGCCGGGCGTGGACTGGGCCCTGCTACGGCCGGTGTTGCCGTCTCGCTGTTGGCGGGAGGCAACCTCGCTGGACGACTGGTCGGCGGCTGGTGGTCCGACCGGGTCGGCCGCCGCCCCGCCCTGACCGCGGCGCTGGCGGTCGCTGCGGCGTCGGTCGGGGGGCTGGCCGGCCCGATCGAGCCCTGGGTCGTGCTCTCCTCCTTCGCCGGCACCGGCCTGGCCTACGGGGCGGTGTCCGCCCTGGTACCCGCCGCCACGGCGGACCGGGTCGGAGCCCGCGCCTTCCCCCGGGCCTACAGCCGGGTCTTCACCGCCTGGGGCTGTGCGGGCCTCGCGGCACCGGTCATCGGGGGAGCACTCACCGGCGGCGGTCAGCGTGCCGACCTGGTGCTTCTGGTCGCCGTGCCACTGATCCCCGCCGCGCTCGCACTGCTCCTGCTGACCCCTCCGCTTCCCCGCGCGAGGGTCTGACGCCGTGCGCCGGGCCCCGTGGCGCAGCGGCGCACCCGACCCCTCGACCGGGGAGAAGCCGGATTCGTCCTGTTCCCACCCGAGGAGGTGCGAGCTGCCAGGGCGAGATCGCGGACTCGGTGGCGCGGATCATCCCGCTGGCGCGGTGACGTGCACGGGCGCGAGGATCGCCGGGATGAACGGAGGTCACCGGCTCGCGGTCCACGGCAGCCTCGCGCCCGGCCGTCCCAACCACCACCACGTCGCCGGGCTGGGGGGCCGCTGGTCCCCGGGTGAGCTGTACGGCCGGCTCGTCGAGGCCGGGTGGGGCGCCTCCCTCGGCTACCCCGCGCTGGTCCTCGATCCGGACGGCTCGGCGATCGGTGTCCAGGTCCTGGAGTCGGCCGACCTGCCCGCGCACTGGCCCCGCCTGGACGAATTCGAGGGGCCCGGCTACGAGCGGGTCCTGACCACGGTCCACACGGCCGCCGGCGACGCGGAGGCGTACGTCCACGTGCTCACCGCACCCGAGGAGACCTGATGCGGAGGAGCCGCTGGTCGGCCTCCGCTCGGGATGCCCTCACCTGAGGGTGGCCGCTGCGGGCCCGGGCCTCCGGTGGGGCGGGCCTCCAGCCGTGCCCGCCCGACAGCCGGTCGACGAGCCGGGTCGGTGGCGACGGTGAGCGCCGGACCCGAGGGAGATGTGTGGAAAGTCACGACATGGACACGCACGGGTGTGGCGCGCCCTGTGACAGGAGTGACGGGCGGGACTCTTGCGCCACGGCCCATCACGGACGGCGTAGGGGCCAGGCTCATTGAGGAGTTGAGTTCGACGATGTTCGGACCTGGTACGTGCTCCGGCGGCAACCACCTGGCCCCGAGGACCGGGGGGTCCTGCCCCTGCGGGATGGTCACCCGCATCCCCGCCCCCAAGCGGCCCGCTGCCGGACCCCCGCCCGAGGTCCTGGCGCTGCTCGCGCAGTGCCTGGACGACGGGTCCGAGATCCTCGACGCGGCGGCCTCCGGGCTGCTCCGCGAGCGGGCCGACCGGCTGCTGGCCGCGCTCACCACGGCCGGACTGAGGCTCAGCACGGGGGCGGTGGACCGGCTGTCGGCCTGAGCTGTCGGCTCGTGTCCGACGATCGGGCGCGCGGCGGCCGACAGCCGCTCGCGCGCCCGATCGAGCCGGTGTCGGCGTGCTCCGTCAGGTCGGTGCTCGGCTGCGTCTAGATCCATCCGTTGTCGCGGGCGATGTGGTAGGCCTCCGCCCGGGACCCCGCCCCCAGCTTGTGGGTGATCGCGGCAAGGTGGTTGCGAACGGTGCCCGGCGACAGGAACACCGTGCGGGCGACCTCGCGGATCGGCCGGTCCTCGAGCGCGACGGCCAGCACCTCGCGCTCACGGGGGGTCAACGGGGACGGCGGGGCGGTGAGGGCATCGGCGGCGAGGATCGGGTCCACGTAGCGGTGACCTTCGTGGACCCGGCGCACGACGTCGGCCAGTGCCGTGCCGGGGGCACCCTTGGCGAGAAAGCCCCGTGCCCCGGAGGTCAGGGCCCGGCGCAGCACGTGCGGCCGGCCGTGGCCGGTGAGGATCACGCCCGCACACGCGGGGAGGGCCCGGCCCAGCTCGGTGACGACGCCGATGCCGTCCACGACCGGCATCTGCAGGTCGACGACCGCGACATCGGGGCGGTAGGCGAGCGCACGATCGATGGCCTGGCGGCCGTCTGCCGCGGTCGCCACCACCTCGATGTCGGACTCGCGCTCCAGCAGCCCAGCCAGTGCCTCCCGGATCAGCTCCTCGTCCTCGGCGAGGAGCACCCGGATCCTGGTCCCGGTCACGGCGGTCCGGGGTCGCTCGGTGCCAGCTCCACCCTCACCTCGAACCTGCCGTCGCCGGCCGGGCCGGACACCAGTCGGGCCCCGGCGGCCGCACAACGTGCCGCGAGGGACGCGAGTCCGGTCCCGGAGGAGGGCGCGTCGGCCGCGGTGCCGGACCGCGTGCCTCCCACGCCGTCGTTCACGATCACCAGTGTGGGGCGCGGCGCGGTCCTGCGGAACGCGATCGAGACCGTGCGCGCGTCGCTGTGCCGGAGGATGTTGGTGACCGCCTCGCGGACCACGGCGGCCAGCAGCCGGGATGCCGACGCCGGCACCTGCGTGGCGTCGATGTCGACGATGGTCTGGATCCCGGCGGAGCCGAGGACCAGCTCGGCGGACGCGATCTGCGTCGGCAGGTCGGCGACGGTCTCGCCGTGGACCGCACGCCGGGCCTCGGCGAGCGTGGCTGCCGCGATCGCGCGGATCTCGTCGCTCTCCGCCGCGGACCGGGCGGGGTCGGTTGCTGCGAGGGCTGCCGCCAGCTCGGCCTTGAGCGCGATGATCCCGAGTCGGGAACCGAGGACGTCGTGCAGTTCGCGGCTCAGCCGCAGGCGCTCCTGGGCGACCACGAGGCCTGCCTCGGCGGCCCGTCCCGCCTCGGCCGCCCACAGCAGGCCGAGCAGCCACACGAGCACCAGGCCCGTCAGCCACACGACCACGCCGGACCCGAGCGCGATCCCCAGGTTCGCGGCCACGTCACCGTCGAAGACGGCGGCGCCGATCACCACCAGCACGCCGAGGCCGACGGCCACCAGGACACCTGCCTGCGGGACGGCGAGAGCACTCGCACCGATGACGAACCCCGCCACCCACGCCCACGGCTCGGAGCCGGCCTCGGCCCACGCGAACGAGGGCGGCCACAACCCGAGGGACACGGCCACCAGGAGGCCGACCAGCCGGATGCGGGTGCGCGGAGACTGCCCGGGGCTGACCGAGGCGCGGAGCACCAGGGCCAGCGCCCCACCGAAGAGCGCCAGCCCGACGAGGTACACCGCCGTCAGCAGTGCCGACGGCGGCCGGGTGAGCCGCAACGGGACCACGAGTGCCCACGCGTAGCTGGCGAGCAGCGTGCCGAGCACGACCAGCCGTGGGCTGATCGGGGAGCGGCGGGGACGGTTCCGACTCATCGGGTCTACTGCTCCTGGCGGCGAGGGCATCCGCGCACGTGCCATCGTCGGCTCCTCCGCGGCCATCGCGGGCGTGGAAGGTGCACGGCCGACTCGTGACGATCGCAGGTGCCGATCGAGCGGTCGATCGCGCAACGTCGGAGCATGAGCACCGCACCGACCACGACTCCCGCCCCCGATCCCATGCGCGACCAGCCGCGGACGACCACACGTCGGCGTCGGTTCGTCCCCTGGCAGGGACCCGCCACCCGGGTCGACGTGGCGCTGATGGGCGCGATCCTGGCAGTGGTGGCGCTGGGGCTCGTGCTGCGGCCGCTCAAGCCGTTCCTGCTCGCCTCGCACCCGGTGGCCCTGGAGTTCCTCACCGGCGACCTGACGGCGATCGGCGCCGCCGCAGCGTTCGCCCGGATCGGCGAGACCCCGCTCTGGCTGGTCGTCGTCGCCGGGGCGGTCGGCATGGTGAAGCTCGACTGGCTCACCTGGTGGACCGGACGGCAGTGGGGCGGGGGCATCATCAGGATGTTCACCACGAGCGAGCGCGCCCAGCGCTTCGCCGCCCGCGCCACGGAGCTGGACCCCTGGGTCATCAGGGCCGCGGTCGTCCTCGCCGTCCTGCCCGGCGTTCCCACCGCGGTGGTCTACGCCATGGCCGGCTGGGCCAGGATGCGCCTGCTCACCTTCCTCCTCCTCGACCTCGCGGGTGCCCTGCTGATGACCGGCCTGGTCGCGGGGCTCGGCTACGGGCTCGGGCAGCGGGCGGTGGACCTCGTGCTGCTGGTCGACGAGTACGCGTCGGTGGTGAGCCTGGCGATGATCACCCTCGCCGCAGTGATCCCCCTGATCAGGCGGCGGATCCGGCGGAGGAGTCGAGCGGAGCGCCGCATCGGCACTGCAGCCACCGAGGAGCCGCCGGAACGACGCCGGCAGGTCCTCGAGCCGGATCGCCACGGCGGGGAATCACCGGGCGAGTGAGCGCTGTGCCAGCCCTCCGACCAGGACCGAGTCGGGCGTTCTCGCTGGTGGGACGCCTGGCGCGGCTGGGCTGGACCCGCATCGGCTCGCCCGGAATCTTCGGGGAGCGAAACCCGAAAGCGCTGTTCAGAGCGGCAGAACCGCAGGTGGAGCATGAGCGTAAGTGGGTGGGTTATCGGGCGAGTTCCCACCTCTCGCGCCCGCATGGGCAGACACTCA